>JBGPFL010000134.1:0-8811 GCA_041483295.1 Blastocatellia bacterium
AGACAATGGCCTGCAGATCGGTATCCCCGAACCTGACCCTGATCTTATGATGGAATCTGAAGTCCTCTTTCACGGGGCCGTATCATGACCGAGAGTCGACACCAAGAGCAAGCCTGAAGGAGTCGCAACGCCACAACTACTGTAGCAGTCATCCAGATATTCGACGAAGTATGCTGTGCCCAGCGCCCAGAACAACGGGACTTCACTCCTTGTGCACTGTTAGTTGGACTTGGGGTGTTTGAGGCGCTGAAGTTCCCCACGTAACCGCGCCGTTTCGGCCTCCGCCGTGATACGAGCTTCGCGCTCTAAGCGGACTGCCTCCTCTGCACGAATACAGGCTTCGCGATCTAAGCGCGCTCCCTCCTCGGCGCGAAGGCGGGCTTCGGCGTGTTCCTCAGGAGTTGGCAGCATCATGCCTGAGCGAGGATCGAAGATTCGCAGCGTCTGACCGGTATTGACCAACTCGAGTCCCAAAGATTCAATCAGCGCTCTGCCGCTCTTGGCCTGAATGGCCGAATAGCGGCCTTCTTCGAGGCGGTATCCCACCAGCGAGTCGATCAAGTAATCGTACTCCGGGTCGAAGAGGAAGTACTCTCTTATCCCCAGTTCTTGATAAAGCTCGAACTTCTCGTCCACGTCTTCCCGCCAGGTCTGGCGCGACGACAACTCGATCACTACATCAGGCGCCGCACGTTCCTCCCACAGCTTGTAGACTCGCCGTGCACGCTTTCCCACGCCTCGCGCTACAAATACATCGGGCGCAACCCGCTTGCCCGGATTGCCCTCGACATAGTAGAGCAAGAGATTCCCCGATACATACACGTCCGGGTCGTCCTTGAAGAAGTTCGAAAGCTCGAATATCAAATCGCTCATCAACCGACGGTGAACATCCGTCTCAGCCATAGGCTTGCCATCGCTTGCAGGATATTCGACGGCTATGGGGCGATCAGGCGTCTCAAGACTCATAAGGCACCTCTTGATGCTGTCACTCTACCACTGCGACAACCGTGACGAAAGCGGATGACAAGGAGTGAGCGATTCGACCCACCTCCATGTGAGACTCTCCCGGTCAATCGTCGTTCACATTAAGCTGACAGGGTCAACTTCTATTGAGATGGACCTCGGGTTGTGGCCCAAAGCCACACAGCGCTCCATCGCCCGGTCGAGCGCCTCCCTGGCACTCTTGCGTCTGCGAGCCTTGATCAGAATCTGAAAACGGTGCTCGCCTTTCAGTCTTGCCAGAGGCGCCGGCGCCGGCCCCAGCACTCGAACCGACGAATCGCGAGCTGCCTCTCTCAGTTCGCTTCCAAGCTGGGCGGCCGTCTTCATGGCCCGTTCGTAATCCTTGTCGCGCACGAGGACGTTTATCAGCGCGCTGAATGGCGGATAGTGCATTGTCCGGCGGAACTCGATCTCGCGCCGGTAGAACCCGTCGTAGTCCTGCGCGCGCGCGTTGACCAGCGCGTAGTGCTCAGGATGATAGGTCTGAATGATCACGCGGCCGGGAAGGTCTCCGCGGCCCGCTCGACCGGCGACCTGAGTCAGCAATTGGAACGTGCGCTCGGCCGAGCGGAAATCAGGCAGCGATAAACCGAGATCGACTGAGATCACTCCCACCAGCGTGACATTTGGAAAGTCGTGCCCCTTGGCCAGCATCTGCGTTCCAACCAGCAGATCGATCTCGCCCGCCGCGAACTGCATGAGCAGATGTTCGAGAGTGCCGCGCCGCCGCGTCGAATCGCGATCGACTCGAGCGATCTTTCGATCGGGGAAAAGCTCCTGCAGCCTGGCTTCGAGCTGTTCGGTTCCTTCGCCGATGTAGTAGATATACTGGCCCTCGCATGCGTCGCAGGTTCGCGGCACTGGCCGTACGTAGTTGCAATAGTGGCACAGCAAGCTCGAGTTGTGGCGGTGATACGTCAGCGTCACATCGCAGTTGGGACAGTGTACAGCCTCTCCGCACGAACGGCACAGCAAGAACGAAGAGAAGCCTCGGCGGTTGAGTAGCACTATCGCCTGCTCGCCGCGCTCGAGCGTTTCGGCAAGCGCGGCCTTCATCTCGTCCGAAATTGTCTGCTGCTTCCCATGACGCTTGAAGACCTCACGCATGTCTACTGTCTGCACTTCGGCAAGCGGCCGATTTCCAAAACGGCTCTCGAGCCGTATGTAGACATACTTGTCGGTGCGCGCGTTGTGGAACGATTCAAGTGACGGAGTGGCCGAGCCCAGCACGACGACGGCATTGGCGTTAAGGGCGCGAACGATTGCCGTATCGCGGCCGTTGTAGCGCGGTGTTTCGTCTTGCTTGTAGCTGGCGTCGTGCTCTTCATCAACGACGATGAGGCCGAGGTTTTCAAGTGGAGCAAACACAGCCGAGCGAGTGCCGATCACCACCCTGGCTTCGCCTTCTTTGATCCGTCGCCACTCGTCGGTGCGCTCCCCTTCGGACAGGCTCGAGTGCAGGATAGCGACTGACTCGCCGAAGTGGGAACGAAGCCGGCGGGAGAAGACCGGGGTGAGCGCAATCTCGGGCACCAGCATCAGGGCGGTCAGTCCTCGGCTAATCGCTTCACTCATCGCTCGAATGTAGATCTCAGTCTTTCCACTGCCGGTGACACCGTGCAACAGGAAAGTGGCGTACTGTCGCTCGCCAATCCGAACTACGATCTGATCGAGCGCTTGTTGCTGTTCGTCATTCAGTGTAATCTCGCGCTCCTGTTGCTGTTCGATGTGTGCCAGCGGATCGCGGCGCACTTCGCGTGCGAAGACCTCGACCAGACCTCGTCTCTCGAGCGTGCGCACAACCGAGGCCGACACCTGAGCATTCTCAAGTAGCTCACTGAATGCAACTGCATCGTTTTCGCCTGCGAGCAGGTCCAGGACCTTCTGCTGACTGTCGGTAAGCTCCTTTTGCGCCGGCGGCTTCCGAGACGCCCGTTCTTCAACTGCTGCCTGCTCCCCGACCGATGGTAGCGGAGTGACGGCAGTGGCTCGCTCCCCGCTCAAACGAACTGCGTTTTGAAGCTTTGGTTTCAGCCGGCTCTCCCCGGCGCGCCGCAACACGCTTATCAAGCCCTCGCGTTCCAGTTCCCGAATTATGGCCGCACCGGACTTTGCCATCTGACGTTCGAGATCGCGCGAACTCAGCGATTCAACGCCGGCCAGCACATGAAGCACCTGTCGTTTTGATTCTGAGCGAGCGGAGCCGCTGGGAGCTCGAGCAAGCTCCGAGCGCCCGGCGGCTGTTATCGCCAGCACCTGTTCATCGCTTACCGTTGCTCCAGCCGGCAGAGCCGTTCTCAAACACTCTCCCCATGGCGCGTAGTAGTAGTCGGCCATCCACCGGGTAAGCTCGAGTATGTCGGGCGCGATGACCGGCGACTCATCCACGAGTTGATCCACGCTCTTGATTTCGGACTCGGCGACGTTGCGGCTCGGTTGTTCGTGCAGGGCGACGATGAACCCGGTGAGAAGCCTCTTGCCGAATGGAACAATCACTCGAGAGCCTACGAGGGCGCGCGTGGCCAGGTCGTGAGGCAGGCGATAAGAGAATGTGTTGTGAACGAAGACTTGAACGGCGACCTCAGCGAACATCGGTCATCATGGTACACGAACTCGAGTGGGACAGGAACCTGCCGGAGACGGGGACCGGCTGTGCACTCTCTGCCCTCGCGGAGATCGCTTCGTAGTCTTGCAAAGTTCACCCTTGCCCAATTGAGCATAAGCGGAGGCAGGAACGCCTGAAAGAGACGCGCACACGGTTTTTGGCCTCCGGCGAAACCTTACAGCCAAGGCGAAGCGCGTGCGAGGTGGGAGCCGGACTGCTATATTGCTGTCCTATGGACCAGGCCCAAACCCAGCCTTCTTTCAAGCCTCTCAGTCAGGTCGCGCGGCCTACAACCGTCATCGAGGCGCCCCGATTATCCAAGCTTTTGAAGGTCTCTCTCACGATCGCCAGCGAGACATTTCAGTACACCGGGAGCTTCAAGTTCCGCGCCGCCTACAACGTCGCGGCGCGCGTGACTCAGCAACACATAATCACCGCGTCGTCCGGCAACTTCGGCCAGGCGATGGCCTATGCGTGCAAACTGCTTGGCAAATCGTGCACCGTAGTCATGCCCGACACGTCGGCTCAAGTGAAGATCGATGGCGTTCGCGAGTATGGGGGCGCGGTCGACTTGATAGACGTACGCCACAAGAGTCGGGCTGCTCGCGTGAGCGAGCTCGCAAGCGAGAATTTCGGTGCTTACGTCGCGAGCGCGTATGATGACCCGCTGGTGATCGAAGGTAATGCGAGTCTGGGTTTGGAGATCGGCACTCTCGGTCGCCATTTCGACTTCATTGTCGCGCCGGTGGGTGGAGGCGGTCTGACCTCCGGGATCATCAAAGGTGTTCGGGAGTCGGGGACATCGGTTTCCATAATCGGCGCTGAACCGCTTATGGCTAACGATGCGGCGCGCTCGTTCAGGGCGGGTCACATAGTTGCTAACGAAGCCGAGCCCCAAACTATTGCCGATGGTGCGCGGACGGTGAGCGTGGGCCTTCACAACTGGGAGGTTCTCCGCGAGGGGTTAGCTGGAATCGTCGAAGTGCCCGAGGCCAGGATTACGGAAGCCGTGCGTGGACTGTTTGGGCTCGCGAACCTGAAGGCCGAGCCGACGGGGGCGTTGAGCATTGGGGCGGTGCTTGCGGAGCCTGAGTTGTTTCGCGGGCGATCGGTTTGTTGCGTAGTGAGCGGAGGGAACGTCGACCCGGAGGTCTTTCGGACGATTCTGGCAGGCTAGCGATGTTGCTTCGCGGAATAGAAGAAGGCTCGATGGCTGAAACGATCTCCATCGAGCCTTTGCATCTGCAACAACCGCGCCATAACCATGATACCCGGCGCGTCTGACCAGGAGCGCGCAACCCGAACTGTCTCAATGGCGAGGACAGCGGATTCCTCCTGCGCCCGGTTCGGCGTTGTGGCTTTCTGGCTGCCACGTCGGCATTTTGGCCGCACCAGGAGTGTCTCGGACACCCCCTTCTACAGCTGAATTCAGCCGGCCTGAGTTCGCCAGTCCTCGCAGAGGCGAATCAGAAGATTCGGCGTTTTTCAGTTCGATTCTTATACAGCCAGATGCCGGTCGCTGCCGCGCCACCAGCCAGGGCGCCAATTACTGCACCCCTCTTACCCTTAACTATGCCGCCGGTCGCGGCTCCAGCCCCCGCGCCAACGCCGATGACGGTAGCCGCGCCAGCCCCCCCCTCCATCCACCTGTGTTTGTAGCTGTAGTTTAGTATGCCTGGGCCGTCAAATAGATTGAGTCCGGCGTCGCCCAACCTGATACCGTTCTTACCTCGCCTGAGCAGCCCGCGGGAATCGCAGTTGCCGCGACCATTCTGCGCCCATGCCGCCATGGGCATCGCCAGCACCAGGAGGGCAAGTATCATGAGGGCGGTACCTATCTTCCTTCTCATTTGTAGCTTCCTCCGAAGTATTTGATTGAGCGGTTCGTGTGAGGCTGAGCCCAGTGCAGGCTCAGCAAGGGGATGATGCAGGGGCGGCACCCGTACGTTGCCTTGTGGCATGCCAAAATTCTATTTTTCTGACTTAACTCAGTCCGGAATTCAAAACTAATCCGTTCCAATTCCTGGCGCGGCTCCGCGCCATCCAGCCTGGTTGCCAGGTTGAAACCCCTGGCTACCGCCCGCCAGGACCTGACCATTGGACTCGCCCTTTTGCTCGCCGAAGTCCTGGGGCGGCCCTTTATGGACTGTTCCCAGCGACTGTGATATGCCAGCATGTCGTGCGATGAAGACCGGGGATCATCACATTCGGCAGCCGACGGCTCTTTTCAGGCCCATCGAGGAAACTGAAATGAAGACATCTCGTCGTTCCATCGCAGAAGACAAAACGACGCCGCGCAGCCAGAGACGCATAGGGAAGCTGGTCTTTCTGTTTGCGATGCATTGCCTGGCGTTCACCCTGTTGAAAACCGATGACGCTGAGGCGCAACACATTCCTATTGTGCGGTATGACGTCAGCGAAGGGCTCGCGAGCAGCAGAGTAACGGCAGCCTATCAGAGCTCGCGGGGGTACATGTGGTTCGGTACGCGAGACGGGTTGAGCCGGTTCGATGGCTACACATTCACGAATTACGGCCTGGCCGAGGGTATTCCATTCGCCTTTATCACTTCGATAACCGAGGACTCGCGGGGCCGCCTTTGGGTCGGAGCGAACGGAGGCGGCGTAGCGCGGCTCGAAGACAATCCGATCCGTGCTACCTCACTTCCCGGAGCGCCTTTCGTGAAGTTCAAGAGCTTTGCGATAGGTGACGACTTCCTTTCGAACCGGGTGAACGCTATGTTGTTCGACAACGCCGGCACGTTATGGTGTGCAACGGACCATGGACTGTACCGCGCTGTCGAAGGCGACGACGACATCCCTCGCTTCGAGCTAGTCGCGGACTACGCGCCCTCGGCCCAGAATATGGCCGCGTTTGCGGACAGCGACGGCCGTTTGTGGTTTGGAGTACGTGATGCTCTCGTCGAGGTGCTGGATGGCCGGGTCATCAAGCACTCGCCACCGGAGAAGAGCTACTCAGAGATCACAGGTGTCGTCCGCGACACCAAAGGAAGGTTGCTCGTTGCATTTGGGGTGAACGGCGTCTTTGAGCTCCTTGCCGGGCCGGACCAGAGCCAGGCGCGATGGAGACAGTTCCTCGAGCCTGGGCGCTACAAGAAAGTCTACAACCCGATCATTGATTCGAGGGGCAAGCTCTGGATCGCCAGTCGAGAGGGACTGATAAAATACTCGGAAGACGACCGTCCCGAGTTATACACGACCGCGAACGGGCTAAGCTCCAATTGGGTTTTCTCGATTGCTGAAGACCGGGAGGGCAACCTGTGGGTTGGAACACAGGGAGGGGGCGTGTGCGAACTCATGGGCGAGTCCATCGTGAGCTACACTTCGGCAGATGGTCTTTCAGGCAGCAGCGTTGAGAAAGTAATAGAGGGAAGCGATGGTCGAATCTATGCATCTGTGTCCGGTGTGGGCGCGGTGGAGATTGTCGGCCCCAGAATCGAAACAGTTCCGCATGCAAGTCACCCACGAATCGAGGCCGACAACTACCTCATTGTTCAGGACCGCCGTGGCGACTGGTGGATAGGCACATCGGAAGGTCTTTTCCTGGCTCGGGGGCCGCGGCTGCACATGGGCGGCACGAAGCTTACAAACGCAAACGGTCTTGCGGCGGGCCCAACGGTCCGGCTCTATGAAGACGAAGCCGGCATGATGTGGGTCCGCGTGAGAGACACCTTCTACAGATGGGACGCAACGGCCAGAAAGAGCGTCTTCTTCGAGCCCCTTTCCAACTCGTTTAACGCGGTATTCCATGACAGATTCGGCGGGCTGTGGGTGCAC
Organism: Blastocatellia bacterium; assembly: GCA_041483295.1. Taxonomy (GTDB): domain Bacteria; phylum Acidobacteriota; class Blastocatellia; order UBA7656; family UBA7656; genus DASYSA01. The sequence goes on from JBGPFL010000134.1 coordinate 7,403, forward strand.
ACGCTGGTTGGGCCTCAGATCCAAAGGTGGGTTTCTGAAAAAGTGACGACAATGGAGCCGAACGCAGGACTGCCAAGCGCCCGACTAACCTCTTTTTTTCAGGATAGCAGGGGGTGGCTCTGGCTCAGCCTCAGCGTGAACGGTGTTTCGATGACGCGAGACCCGAGTGCCGAGCGCCCAAGCTTCGTGAACTACTCTACCCGCGACGGCCTGTCTAGCGACACTGTCAACTCCATCGCGGAGGACGACAGCGGCCTCATTTATCTGGGCACCGGGAGAGGGCTGGACCAGTTCGATCCCGCGACTGGGGTGATTCGCCACTTCAACACCGCGGATGGACTGGCGGGCAACCACGTCAACTACTGCATGAAAGACTCTCACGGCAATATCTGGGTCGCCACACCAACCGGAATATCGAGACTCGCTCCCCGCCTCGTTACCGCGGCTGCCGCGCCGCCCCGTGTATTCCTCAGCCGGTTCCACGTTGCAGGCGAAGATCAGATGCTACCTGAGAATGGCTCTCAGCAGTTCGGGCCATTGACCCTCGCGGCGTCGCAGAACAATGTGCTGGTCGAGTATGTCGGCATAATCTTCAGCAACAAACAGGGACTCAGATATCAATACAAGCTCGAGGGCATGGATCCGGAATGGAGTCCGCCAAGCGAGCGGAGGTCGGTCAACTACGCACATCTCGCCCCGGGCTCGTATCGCTTCCTGGTTCGGGCCATCAACCAGGAGCAGACAGTCAGCCCTGAACCCGCGGTGCTCCAATTCACGATCCTGTCGCCGATTTGGCGCCGATGGTGGTTCGTGACGCTGGTCGCGCTAACAGTCGCGCTGGCGACCTACCGGCTGTACCGCTACCGTGTTGCCCGGCTGGTTGAACTCGAACGAATTCGCGCACGAATCGCGGCGGACCTCCACGACGACATTGGATCGAATCTCTCGTTAATAGCGATGGCAAGTGAGGTTGCTCAACACCAGGTCCGCTCGAGCGACTCTCGAGTGAGCGAATCGCTAACGTTGATCTCCGGCACGGCGCGAGAGTTGGTGGATGCGATGAGCGACATCGTCTGGGCGGTCAATCCGAATCGGGACCGCCTGAGCGATCTGACCCATCGCATGCGCCGATTCGCCGACGACATACTGAGCGCCCGCGGCATCGGTTTCATTTTTACCGTACCGGATGGCGAGCAATCCCGGCTGGGAGCGGCGGTGCGGCGTGAGGTCTTTCTGATATTCAAAGAGGCGGTAAACAACATCGTTCGCCACTCCGACTGCACGGAGACCACGATAGATTTTCACATCGACCGAGGATGGCTCGTTTTGGAGCTTCGAGACAATGGCCGCGGGTTCGATCCCGAGCATCCTCGCGAGGGCAACGGCCTGATGAGCATGCACAAGCGAGC
>JBGPFL010000135.1:0-8805 GCA_041483295.1 Blastocatellia bacterium
AACGCGCCGTGGACCGCGCTTTTCTCGCCTTGCAGGCTCTCCTGTTTTTCATCTCCTCGCCCTTTCTATCGGCACACTTCCCATCACTTCACGCCATCGCGGAGCTGCTGTATGTGAACCGCATAGACGGTAGTTCCCTGAGTCAGCGGCTGATTGGTGTATGGCTGTGCAGGCAACCCGAGTGCGCTGCGAGCTGGGTCGAGGCTGTTTCTAAGCTTTTGCATCTGGTCTTTCAGGATCGGGCCGCCTTGAACCGGGAGTTGGGTCGCAGGCTGCGGTTGCGAGTCAGTCCAGTTGAACGCGGACAACCCAGCGGTGATTCGAACGGCGTTGACGGCAGTCGCCAGTTCAAGCAGGTGAGCCGCCCTGATCGGCACACCAGTCACGACGTTCTCGGCAAAACTGGTCGTGGTGGCCAGATCGACGTTGCTGTATTCCGACGGACAGATCGCCTGAGCATCGACCGCCCGCACGCGATAGACGTACGCCGTATTCACGGCCACGTTGACATCATCGAAGGGGGGGACGTTTGTCGGGTTCGGACTCAAAGTAGAAAACGGGTCGGAGTTTTGCCTTCTCTGAACCTCGTAGTAGGCAACGTTGGCTGAAGGCGCCCACGTTAGAGTGACTTTGAGTTGTGGGGTGAACTCAGCCGTCGCGACCAGAGCGCTCGGTGTAGTCGGAGAATTCCCGCAGCCGGAGGGCGCAGGTGGTTCCTCCGTTGCCAACAGGCGACCTCCAGCATAGACATACTCCTTCGAGGGATTGCCGGGGTCCAGCGGATTACCCTGCGGGCTCGGCGCGACGCTCTTGGCAGCAAACCATCCCCCTCCGCCCGACGCCAGTATTGCGCCGCCGGCTACCAGAGTGACGATAAGGCACACTGCCACCACGGCTGCGCGATTGCGAACGGGCCGTGCGCCGAGCTTTTCTTGCCCGCGGTTTCTCCTCTTCTTCATCGCCTCTCCTTTCCTATCGGCACACATCTAGCCGAGCGCCATAGCAGCCTGTGAAGCGCACTTCAACTCCCTGGCATCGCCCTCTTCGGACGGCTAGCCGATCAGCTCTCGCTCGGCGCGGGGCACACTTCACCTGAGTTGCTTAGTCGTACTCCTGCGCTGCCCCTTCATGTGTATATACAACCGTGGCCGGAAAAGTTTGATGGTTGAAGAAAAACTTCTTTACTGTTGAGGTTGCCGGTCGCTCACACATCAACTCGTATACCAGGAGACAGGTTTCCAATTTCAAGGCCTCGACGGTGATTGAAGGCGGAAACCAGTACACCCTCGAAGGTTTCGAAGAACGCGAGTCCAACGGCCCTCGCGGACAAGAGCCCAAGGACTATGCCGGTTTCGCCTGGGAGGCTCCACCCAGCAGCTAAGGACTCGCGAGAAAGCGCAGAAGAGAATGATCCGGGTTCTCGACCGCTTCCTGCAAACATTCTGCAATCGCGGCCGGACATAGCCTGTGTTTGCCCGCAAGATTCGAGATGATGTTGTCGCGTAGCGTCTCGCGAATGCGTTTGGTCAGACAGCTAACGGTGGACGGATGAAGGCCGAGGCCTTCTGCCACTTCTTTGGCGGCGAGTCGATCCCTATAGAGCAGAACGAGTATGAGGCGATCTCGCTGTTTGAGAGCGCAAATGGCGGATTGGTACGAATCGTCTAACATCCCGTGGTACCTCTTCGACCTGATAGCCGCCTCAAGTTTGTTTGGACCCCTCTCGTCAGCGATCTCGCGGGCACACTCGAGCGGTTGTTCTGCCACGTTGCAATGGCGCTTACGCTCGTTGGCGGCAAGATGACTTACGATAACCGAGAGCCACGCAGCGAGCGATATCTGGCCATCGTAGGAGGCAATGCGGCAGCGGCCCGACCGGTCAGGCATAAACAGATGGCCAAACACACTCTCAGCTAAGGTGTCGCAGATATGCGGCGCAAGGCGCGACTGCCTGGCAAGATCGTGAAGGTAGCCGCGATAGAGGACCATGAACCTATTCCAGGCACGGTCACTCCCCTCCGCGCACGCAACGGCTAGATAGAGATCGGCGGTGTGAAGCTTCTCGAACAGCTTTGGGAGAGAATCGGACAGCATTGCGTCTGAGCCAAGGCGCTTGTCGATGACCCACAGTAGATGGCCCTCCAGTTTGTCGATCTCAAGACCCAGATCGCCATGCAAGGCGTACGCATCCGAGTACGCTTTGTAAACAAGACCCTGCAATGTCGGGGGTAGGGGGCTGATCATCGATTGGTCTCCTCTTGGATGATGTTTCAGATTGCTCTGATTGCAAGCAATCACCAGACACCAAGGAGCCTGCACGGTTGCCGCTCTTGAACTGCCTTTGATGCGTGAATGGCAAGCGGGGCCGGCTTTGCCACACTTTTCATTGAAACGCTATCGAATCTGCCTCGATGTGGAGAACTTGATCTGGTCGCATCACCTGTGAGCAACGCGACCGGTCTAAGCGCTTCTTCGCGTCGTGAAGCGCTAAGGCTGGGGCGCCCCGTCCAACGGCGGGGCGTCTCGTCAAGTTAAAGTCGTTCGTCGTGAGGCCAGGAATTGATGCGACAACCGCCGCTCTTGCTGAACTCGGGCATCAGCAATGCAGCGCGTTGAGAACACCGAAGCGTCTACAAAATGGCATCCCGACTCTTCCGTCTGTTCGCTGCGCAGTTCTGACGGGCTCTCGATCTCCCGCGCAGTTTCCAGATAGCAAGGTTACATAAACCCGGCACTCTCTTATCACCATGCCAATGTGCTTGTCTACAACTTTTCAGCAGCGGCCCAGGTTCTTCTGGGTGAGCGCAGCTTGAGCGTCGCTAGCGAGCATTGCAGGCGGGATGGTAGACTGGCACTCTTTACCCGTGACCGAAAAAAGGGAGCGTCACATTGGCGAGCAGCCAGCCACGGTAAACCGGCAAAACTCAGATGATCGAGACCACAGCGAGAGTCGAAAGCAATCGTGAAATCGTATCCGGCTACAGACTTCTTACCCTGAGCTTCGAGCAAGATATTCCCGTTCGCGCCGGCCAATTCGCTATGCTCAAAGCCCACTCCTGCCACGAGCCTCTCCTCAGGAGAGCCCTCGCCATCTACCGCGCTGAAGGCCCGAGACAGTTGAGCTTCCTCTATCAGGTTCTGGGGCGGGGCACAGAGGCGCTTTCCCAAATCGAATCGGAAGGGCGGGTAGATGCGCTCCTGCCGCTGGGAAACGGTTGGCTGGATCTGTCTCAGGGCAACGCGGGAGATCAGGAAGACCATGAAAAGGAACGGCGTCGCGCAATCGTGGTGGCCGGAGGCATCGGGTCGGCATCCGTGTTGATGCTTTGTGACGAGCTATCAAGAAGTGCAACTGAGACTCACATTTTTTTCGGAGCAGCGACGGAGCGCGTGGCCCGGGGGTGCGGGCTTGACGATCTCAGGGAGCTGGCGCTTCCGCTCACGCTCACTACGGATGACGGCAGTCTGGGAGAGGGCGGCTTTGTGACCGCGCCGCTTGAGCGCCACCTTCGGGAGGGCGGCGGCGAAGGCGCGACGATTTACGCCTGCGGACCCTGGGTCATGATGCGGCGGGTCGCCGAAATCGCCGCGCACTATTCGGTTCGCTGTCTTGCCTCGCTCGAAGCTCCAATGGGATGCGGGTTCGGCGTGTGCGTGGGTTGCGTCGTGGCCGTGAAACACGAAGGTCCAGCCGGCTACGGCTCGTACCGGCGAGTGTGCACAGACGGATCGGTCTTTCCGGCCGAGATTATCAGGTGGGAAGTGAATGCGATGGCACACTGAGGCGCCGCGCCTGGTTTCCCGGCCATCGGAAACAACTGGTCGGGGCGAGGAACACATGAATAATCACGATCCAGCACTGTCAGTGGAAATCGCCGGGGTTAGCCTTAAGAACCCGGTGATCGGAGCTTCAGGAACGTTCGGCTATGGTCTTGAGTTCGCCGAACTGGTGGACCTCAATCGGCTGGGAGGCTTTTCAACCAAGGGCCTGTCGGCAAAGCCCTTGCCGGGTAACCCTCCCCCGCGCATCGTTGAGACTCACGGCGGAATGCTCAACGCAATCGGTCTTCAGAACATCGGCGCCCGCGCCTTTGTTGAAGAGAAGCTTCCGCTGTTGCGCCGGTACGATACGCGCGTCATTGCCAATGTCTTTGGATATTCAGATGAGGACTACATTGAAGCCATTACGATCCTGAACGACGGCCCGGGTATCGACGCATACGAGTTGAACATCTCGTGTCCGAACGTCAAGGAGGGAGGAATAGTGATCGGCAGTTCTCCTTCGGCAGCGGCGCGACTGACCGAGAAAGCGAAACGAGCTTCTTCAAGACCGCTCATTGTGAAGCTCTCTCCGAACGTCACCGACGTCTCCGAACTGGCGCTTGCGATCGTGGGCGCGGGGGCGGATTGCCTCTCGTTGATCAATACCCTCGTAGGGATGTCGATCGATGTGAACACCAGGCGACCCAGACTGAGCTACGGAACCGGCGGGCTGTCGGGTCCCGCGATTCGACCGATCGCAGTTCGGATGGTGCATGAGGTGGCGAGGACCGTGAAGGTACCCATCATCGGTGTTGGCGGGATCGCCTCGGCAATGGATGCGTTGGAGTTCATGATCGCCGGCGCCACCGCCGTTCAGATCGGAACGGCAAACTACTACGACCCGAAGGTCACAATGAAAGTAATTGACGGACTATCTGACTACTGCCGCCAGGAGAAGGTTCCTCACATCAGTTCGCTGGTCGGCTCGCTAATCACAAGTTAATCTCTTTGCCCTTTGCGCCTTCCCCTTGGTTCGTTCAGAGACCGAACTCGATTTCGAGAAGCGCCTTGCAATCTACGCAGACCAGCTTCGCCTCGGCCCGCCCTTCACCCGCGATCATCGCCACATTCAGACCTTTGCACCTGGCACACGCCACTGTAGGAGCAAGGCAGTCCCGTTCCTGGCGTTCGAAGGAGACGCCCGCGAGGCTGTTCCCGAGATCCAGAGTCTGGAGTTGAAAACTGCCAAGGCAATCGCCGCAAACGTGGTTGAAGCAGCACTCCGGCTCGCAACTGTAGACCAGATCTGCCGACCCGCAGCGAGGACAATTAAGAGTAAGAGGCAAAGCTTTCATCACCGGTCAGGAGCTTACGTTCTGATCGGCGTGCTTATCAAGTCGCCCTTTGAACCCGGCCCCCGTAGGCGGGCGCGCGTCACGATTTTGCGGCACTCCCCACGCACGGCTTGTCGCGGAACTCGTTGCGAAGGCAGGTCACTGAAGAGGCACAGTTTGTTAGCATTTGAAGTCCAGTTCACCGCAGACGCGCAGAGATCGTGATTCGGGGACTCTGCGCCCCCTCTGCGTCCTCTGCGCCTCGGCGGTGAAGCACGTTTTCGCGACGGTCAAGCTGTCCTAGCCTCTCGCGCAAAATCGTGACGCGCACCCGCGTAGGCTGCTCTCTTGACTTTCTAATGCGTGACAGATATAACGCTGGCTGCCCCGCTGGTTCAAAACAACATGCAGCACGGGTTGAGCTTGAAGATAACGCGGCCCGCAACGTTCCATATGTGCGACTCCCCACCACGCAGAAGCGAGACGATAACACATGGGGTGGATAAGCGAATTTAGACGGCGGAGAGAAACCATGAAACTCGTCAAGAACGATCGAAACGGCCCCGACTATGGTCTGATAGGTCACGGAATCAAGGTATCCGGCGATATCAACTTCGCCGATCAGTTGCAAGTTGAGGGGAATGTTGTTGGCAAGATCACTTCTGCCGGCGGCACCCTTGTGATCGGCGAAACGGGTGAACTGGAGGCCCAAATCGACGTGGGCATCTGCGTTATTCACGGCTCGCTCTATGGCGACCTTCTTGGCAAGAGCAGAGTTGAAATACGCAAGACCGGTAAGGTCCACGGCGATGTGATCACCCCGGTCCTGATAGTGGAAGAGGGCGCGGTTTTCAACGGCGCAATAAAGATGGGCCAGGAAGCTTCCCCACGCAAACTCGAAGAGATTCCATCGAGCGATGTTGAACCCGACGCGAAGCGCAAATTCAGAGGAGCCTAGTGGCGATGCTTAACGAGCAAAGCCCTTTTCGCCCTTTGCCCGGAAAAGCGCCTCGTTCAGAGATCCCGTACGGTAGCCTTCCAGATCCAGCGCGACGTACTTGAATCCCAGGCTCTTGAGAGCCGCCGACATCCGTTGCGCCATCTCCGGATGAAGTGCCCGCGCCATTTCATCCTCGGCGACCTCGATCCTGGCAATGTCGCCATGATGTCGAACTCTCACCTGTCGAAACCCGAGCTGCTTTAACGCCATTTCTGCTCTGTCCACCATTGAAAGTTTTCCTATCGTCACCACCTGCCCATAAGGCACTCGCGAGGAAAGACACGCCGACGCGGGCTCATTCCAGGCAGGAAGCCCCGCTTGACGAGCGAGATCCCTTATGTCGGCCTTGGTCATGCCGCATTCCAGCAGCGGCGACCTTACACCCATCTCGAGAGCCGCTTGCCTGCCCGGCCGGTAATCACCAACGTCGTCGGCATTGGTGCCGTCACAGATCGAATCGAAGCCGCTTTCCAGGGCGAGGTCGCGCAGCCTCATGTAGAGCTCACTCTTGCAGTAGTAGCATCGGTTCGGCGGATTGCTCGTGTAATTCGGGTCCTCGAACTCCTCGGTGAAGACTATTCGGTGTCGTATCCCGAACTGCGAAGTGAGCTGTTCGGCCAACTGGCGCTGGAAGGTCGGGTACGAGGCGCTATCTCCGGTCACCGCCAGCGCTCGAGCGCCCAGTTCCCTGTTTGCAACGTAGGCAAGGTAAGCGCTGTCCACGCCGCCCGAAAAGGCCACGATAACTGATCTGTAGCTGACGAGCAGCCTCGCGAGCTCTCTCTCTTTGGCCTCCAGTTCATAACCCGGGTTCTCTATTGAAGCCTTCGCCGCCATCTCACTCCCGCATCAAGTTACCCGGGTCACCGATGCCGTCAAACTCAACCAAAGCCACAGGCGTCAGCCCGTTGGAGCTCGCTTCCAACCTTGCCAGTTCGCGTATCAACTATTTCTTGCGACCAACGATCTGCTCGTGCGCAAAGCTCTTGAGCGTTGGGCTGGTAAGCCCAATTCGCGTTGCCTCTTCAAGCGCCTTATCTTCCGGCCAACCCTGCTCGACTGCTCGGTAGATCATCCAGAAAGCGCCCACTCGGTTTGCGATGGTGCAGTGGATCAGCATAGGCTGATTGGCCACATCGTTGACAGCCTTGATGAATGCATCCACTTGTTCCGGCTTCGGCGCGCTTGATACTACGGGTATGTTCACATAGCGCATGCCCGCAGCTTCGACCAGGCTGCGCTCGCGGTCGAGGTCGACGCCTTCAGAACCGGTGCGCAGATTCAGCACCGAGCGGAAGCCGTTTGCGGCGAGCTTTCCGAAAGCGGCGTCGGCCGGCTGCCCTGCCGTAGCGAACTTCTCATTCACACAGAGTATTTTGGGCACATCCGGCTTGAGCGCCGCCTCTATCTTGTCCAACCGCTCGCGGCCGGACTCCTGATATGCCGAAAGGGAGACTGAACAGAGGAACACAAGAACCGCCAATGCGATAATCTTTCTCTTCATCATGGACTCCTTTCAAAGAGCAATATAGCACGCCGCCCACCGGCGGAGAAATTAGATCTTCGGCGTTCGGGTGGCAGGTGCCAGGGGTCAGGGGCCAGGGGTTACGGGCCAGGGGTCAGGTGGCACCTGACACCTCTGCTATAATCTCGTCGAGTCGGGATTCAGAAAAATGCCATTGCACACCACCGAAGCGTTCGCCCTGCGCACCTATTCGTTAGCTGAGGCCGACAAGATCTGCGTCTTCTTCACCCGCGACCAGGGCAAAGTGCGTGGCGTTGCCTACGGCGCGCGAAAACTAAAGAGCCGATTCGGCTCGTCGCTCGAACCATTCACGGAGGTCGCGCTCACCTACTTCCAGAAAGAAGGGCGGGAATTGGTGAGCGTCTCGACCTGTGAGATACTGCGGTCCCACTTCAATCGGGCAGCGCGCGAGGTTGAAGCGGCCAGCGCCTTCTCCTACATGGCTGAGCTGCTAACAGAGTTTTTGCCTGAGCAGGAACCGAATGAGCGTCTCTACAGACTGGTCGCGGCCACGCTGGAGGCGATGGAAGAGCAGCCCGGTCTCCCCCAGGTTCTGCGCTACTTTGAATCCTGGCTGCTTCGACTGGTCGGATTCTATCCCGACACTTCTCACTGCACTGTCTGTGATCAACCGATAGGCGAGAATGAAGTGGCGTTCTTAACAGCCGAGGGCGCCCCGCGGTGTGTCGGCTGTAGCGGAGGCCGAGGGACGCCCGTCGATCAGGCGTTGCGCGAGACCGTGCTGAAGATGTTCAGCCTCCACCCTACGGCCTTCGCCGGTACAACCGTTCCGTCGGATCACCTCAGGAGAATGGGCGAGATCAATTATCAGATCATCCGACACGCCCTCGAACGCGACCTCCGGTCCCACGGTATGCTCAACCAGTTCAGCGCCGGCTGACCGTCTACTGCCCGCCTACGAACTCGCGGAACACGTTTGAAAACGCAGTCAACCCTAAGTGTACTCCAAAGCGAGTGGCCGAATGCCGGAAGTCCCTTCGTTCTTCGCGCTCCCACACGTTTGCTATGGCGGAGGCGGCTGCGCCTCCCAAAAGGAACGACGCATTGATCTGGTCACCGCTTCGATCACCCTGGGTGACGAACAGGCGGCTGACGGCGTACCCGAGCCTGGCGCCAGTTCCGGTCTTGTCTGAGCGGTGATATCTGGGGTCTTGCCTCAGTAT
>JBGPFL010000136.1:0-8783 GCA_041483295.1 Blastocatellia bacterium
AGCGCTTATGCGACGCGCATCGGCTTCATCTGTATCGCTGCCGGCTGACTCTTATCAATTCGGCCCGATTCGAGTCGACTTTCGCGCCGCCGAAGTCACTCGGGACGGCAAAGCTGTTGATCTGTCGGCTCGCGAGTTTCAGTTGCTCCGCTATCTGATCGAACACCGGGGCAGCACTCTGTCGAGGCACCAGTTGTTGAACGAGGTCTGGGGTTACCACGCGATGCCTTCGACTCGCACGGTTGATGTTCACGTGGCATGGCTTCGCCAGAAGATCGAGTCTAACCCGCGCAAACCACAATTGATTCTGACCATTCACGGCCTCGGGTATAAGTTTGTGGGGTGAGTCGCCCCGCGATAGTTGTAAGAGCTTCGAGTCTGGTTCGCTGCAAAGGAGCAGCCACGAATCACACGAATTCCACGAATGACCACGAATGATTCGTGTGAATTCGTGAAATTCGGGTGATTCGTGGCTGCTCCTTTGCAGCGAAGCGCGCTTTTCGAGCCTCAACTGATGTTTGCTGCCGAGCGCAGCCTTGCGCTACCTTATTGATCTCGAGGAGCCCCGGTGGAACAGCAGATCAGAATCGAGATCAAAGGCAAGGATGAATTCTGGGGCCGCGCCTTTCACGTTGAGTGGGAGTCTCAGTTTCCGGATCGAGCGCTCATTTCGGATGGTGCGGGCCACTATATTGCCGATCTGGTATGGCTAGCCGACCTCGAGCGGGTCGGCCGACAAACCTTTTGCGAGGTCACCCGCGCCCCCGACAACCCGCGGCGCAGGCAATGGTTCAATTCGCTGCTCCCGACTCGGCCGAAGAGCGGGTATGACTGAGATCAAGGTCGTCGTGGTGCCGGAAAAACGCAAAACGCAAAACGACAAACGCGAAACGCTTCCCATCCCGCGGCGCCAACGCTGCAAGTTCAAACCATGAAGCTGCGAGAAGGCGTGAGAAATCCGAGAATCCCACCCACGGCAGTCTCATGTGTTCGTGGCTTCCCCGTGGTCGAGATGAAGAGGGAGTCTCATAGGTGAAAAGGCCCAATCTCACAGATGTCTTGCTCGCTCAGAAGCAGATACGTCCGTACTTGCTGCGCACTCCCTTGCACAGCTATCCAGCCATCGACGAACTGACCGGCACGCGTGTTTTCATAAAGCATGAGAACTATCAACCGATTGGCGCATTCAAAGTGCGCGGCGGCATCAACCTGATTTCGCAACTCAGCTCGGAAGAGAGAGCCAGCGGAGTGATCGCGGCTTCGACCGGCAATCACGGGCAATCAGTCTCTTATGCGGCAAGACTGTTCGGGGTCAAGGCGCGAATCGTCGTACCCGAAGGGGCGAATCCAGGAAAGGTTGCGTCTATGCGCGGCATGGGCGCTGAGGTGATCTTTCACGGTGCGAACTTCGATGAAGCGCGACTTCATTGCGAAGAGTTGGCGAGGAATGAAGGCTTACGCTATATACATTCCGGCGACGAACCGCTGCTCATCGCGGGAGTTGCGACTCAGGCCCTCGAGATGCTTGAAGACCAGCCCGACCTCGAAGTCATCGTCGTTCCAGTGGGCGGCGGAAGCGGAGCCGCCGCCGTTTCGATCGTCACCCGCAGCATTGATCCGAGTATTCGCGTCATAGGCGTTCAATCGAAAAGCTCACCCGCGGCTTATGAGTCGTGGAAGCAGCGTCGCCTGGTCGAAGCACCCAACCTCACACTTGCCGAGGGCCTCGCAACGGGCACAGCATTCAGCTTGCCTCAATCGATTCTCTGGGATCTCCTCGATGAGTTCGTGCTGGTGAGCGATGACGAGATTATGCGGGCGATGGTCTGGATGATCGAGCGGGCGCACACACTTGCTGAAGCCGCGGGGGCGGCTCCTCTTGCCGCAGCCTACAGCATTAAGGACCAACTTGCCGGGAAAAGAGTTGGACTTGTATGCTCCGGCGGCAACACGTCGCTGGCGCATCTGAAGCGGGCGCTTGAAGCGGCGTCCCATCTGTAAAGGACATTTCTCGTTTCTCGTTCCTCGCTTCTCGTTCTTCAGTTCGGCCGTCGCATCTGAAATCAAGAACGAGAAACGCGAAACGCGAAACGAGAAACGAGAAACGAGAAACGCGAAACGGAACAAAATGGCATCATTCGTCTTAGGGATCGATCTGGGTGGAACAAAAGTGAGCGCAGGGGTGCTGGACGCCGACGGTAAGATCGTCTGTCGCGAACGCGCAAAGACAAAGGCCTGGCGCGATAGTTCGGAGATCTTTGCCACGATAGCGCGCGTAGGGCATCGAGCCATCCGAGAGGCGGGCCTCGATTCAAGTCAAATCGCCGCGGCCGGCATCGGCTCGCCCGGTCCGCTCGATCCGGACACCGGCTACATAATAGAGTCCGCAAATGTCAACTTTCATAACTTCCCGCTGGGCCCTCGACTCGCCGAAGAGTTCGGTTGCCCTGTAGTGGTTGCCAACGATGTGGACGCGGGAACCTACGGCGAATTCAGGCTCGGCAGCGCGCGCGGAGCAAGGGACGTCCTGGGAGTCTTCATCGGCACCGGCATAGGCGGCGGCATCATTGCGAATGGGGCGTTGTATCACGGCTTCAGCAAGAACGCCGGCGAAATCGGTCACATCGTCATTAAGGCTGGAGGTCCGCGTTGTAACTGCGGTAATCGCGGCTGTCTGGAAGCGCTCGCCAGTCGAACAGCAATGGCCCGCGACATTCGCAAAGCGATAAAACGCGGGCGAAAGACGACGCTTGCCAGGCTGTCAGGCAAGAAGCTCGACTCGATTCCAAGCAGCGCGATCAAGGAGGCCTTTGAGGCCGGGGACCATCTGGTCACCCGAATCGTCGAGCGCGCGGCCGACTACATCGGTATAGCGATTGGCAGCGTGGTGAATCTGCTTGGCCCGGAGGTCGTCGTGCTCGGAGGCGGCGTGATCGAAGCGCTTGGCGCCCCCCTGATCGAGAGGATCGATCGGGTCGCGCGTAAGGTTGCCTTCGAGTTTGCAATCAAGGACGTGCGCTTCGTGAGGTCCGAACTCGGCGACGACGCGGGGATAATCGGGGCAGCCATGCTCGCGCGCGAGAGGGTGTCGAATGCTTTGTGACAATTGCGCTCGAATAGTCTGACGGCGCCCGAACGTTGCAACAGCCGCCGACCTGCCCGTTCCTCCAACATGTAGAATTGCAACCGCTGAGCGCGGAGGTGACTCGTGAATCTCAACTCTGGAACGGCGGGCCTTCTTTGTCTGTTACTGTGCCTGTTTTCCAGTCCTACCCTCGCTCAAAAGGGTCGCCCGAAGTATCTGCTGGCGCTGAAGCTCAACCCCGATGCCGACCAGACCTACCATAACATCGCCGCTGCCTACAGCAAAATCGGGCGCCATCAGAAAGCAATCGAGGCTTACCGGCAAGTGGTGCGAATAAATCCTCAGTCGGCCGAAGCCCTTCACGATCTCGGTCTAGGCTACGGTTCCGCGGGACAATGGCAAGAGTCTACGGATTCATTCAAGAAGGCAGTGAGCATCAAACCCAACCTTGCCCAGGCTCACTACGGCCTCGCTGCAGCATACTTGAATCTTGGGAACAGGGCCGCGGCGATCGAAGAGTACGAGGTGCTGAAGCGGTTAGACCCGAATCTGGCGAGTAAACTAGCTCAGGCCATTCAACAGTAGCACTCCAGACGGTCGAGAACTTGACCAGCGTCAGGAAGGCGCGCCGCCGTTGCGAACGTTGTCGAAGTAAAGAGGGTCGCCAGGCGAAGGTATCGCGGTTACCAATCCGCTCAGTCAACTTCACTCGCGATGAGCAGTTGAGCGGGGGGCTTGCGCAAATCCCGTACGATTCGGACCCATGACAAGACCCGCAACACGTAATAACTGTAGTCGATCTCCCACCAGTAAAACCCCTGCTTCGCCGAGGCCATGTAGTGATGGTGATTGTTGTGCCATCCCTCGCCACCGGTCAGCAGCGCCAACCACAGATTGTTGCGGCTGTCGTCTCCGGTCTTGTAGCGGCGGCTGCCCCACATGTGAGCCAGCGAGTTGATCGAGAAAGTCCCGTGATACAAGATGACCGTGCTGGTGAAGAAACCGACAACCAGTCCCTGCCACCCGAGCACGAGGAAACACAGAGTGGCCAGTACGACCGGCGGAATCAGGTGCCACCGGTTGAGCCAGCGAAGCTCAGGGTAGCGCGAGAAATCTCTGATCGCGTCCCAATCTGTGGCGTCATACATATCGCTGACCACCCAGCCCACATGCGACCACCAGAAACCATTCCGCCTCGGCGAGTGGACGTCGCCCTCCTGATCCGTGTATTTGTGGTGGCGACGATGATGTGCCGCCCACCACAACGGTCCCTTCTGCGCCGCTGTCGTGCCAAGCAATGCAAGTAAGAACTGGAAGATGCGGCTGGTCTTATAAGAGCGATGAGAGAAGTAACGATGGTAGCCGGCAGTGAGACCCCACATGCGCACCAGGTAGAGCCCGATGCAGAGCAACACGGCGGGAAGGCCGATTCCGGTGAAGATGACCGCCACACATGCCAGGTGCATCAAGATAAACGGGACCGTCTTGACTCCCAGTTTCTTGTCGATCTTCTGAGTTGTGGAGGACGTGGCTTTAGTTTCAGTAGTAATGGTAGAAGTAGACATTATTAGACTCGATACTCGCTTTCTGGTAACAACTTAATCCTAGCAGTTGCGAAGCCGATTCGGAAGATAAAGTGCGAGACCTCACGGCCGCGCTAGTCCAAAACGGATGTGGCTTCTCGGCGCTCCTTCCGCGTCTTCCGCGGCTGGCTCTCCTCAAGCCAATCGACACTGACGGCTCAGTATGGGTATTGACGTTAAGAATCGCAAATCGCGGGCCTGACCGCACAGATTCCACATTCGATGGGGTCAGGCCCGCGATTTGCGATTCTTAAGGGGCCGCAGATACCCTTGCCAGGAAAAACGGAAAGTTGAAGGTTGCTACGCGGAGGCGGGGTCGATCGCCGTTGAGTTCACGAATGATTCTTCTGCGGCGCTCCTCCGCTGCTGCTCGCGAAACTTAAGGGGACCTGGCGCACAGGATGGCTTATAATCTCACAGTGGGCCGACTATGACGAAGCACTACGTAATCAAGCGGGACGCACCGCGGCGCTACCTGGTCAACTACAAACAGAGCCTGAACCCCGAGCAGTTGGGAGTAGTCACTGCCGGAAGCGGCCCGATCCTGGTCATCGCCGGAGCGGGGTCGGGCAAGACTCGAACGGTGACCTATCGCGTGGCGCGGCTCATTGAATCAGGCGTCCCGCCTCCGCGGATAATGCTGGTGACGTTCACCAACAAGGCCGCCAGGGAGATGCTACATCGCCTCGAGGATCTGGTGCGGGCCGATGTGCGAAAGATATGGGGCGGCACCTTCCATTCAATCGCCAACCGGATCCTTCGCCGCCACGCGGAGTCGGTAGACTACAAACCCAACTTCACCATACTCGACTCCGAAGATGCCAAAGACCTGATCGAGTCTTCGATCGGAGAAGCCGGGATCGACCCAAAGCAGCGCCGCTTCCCCAAAGCCGAAGTCGTTGCTGACATCATCAGCGTCGCCAACAACCGCGAAATGACCATCCGCGATTGCGTCGTGGCAAATTACCCTCACTTCGAGCCGCTCGCAACTCAGATCGAGCGAGTCGATCTCATCTTCAAAGTGCGCAAGCGCGATCGTAACGCGATGGACTACGACGATCTATTGATCAACTGGAAGAGGCTGCTGGTCGAAAGGCCTGAGATAGGCGACTACTGGGCTGACCAGTTTGAGCAGATCGTGGTCGACGAGTACCAGGACACTAACAAAGTTCAGGCCGAGATAGTCGACCTGCTTGGGGTGCGCCACCGCAACGTGATGGTGGTCGGCGACGACGCCCAATCGATCTTCGGCTGGCGCGGCTCGCACTTCGCCAACATCTATACCTTCAAAGAGCGTTACCCTGATGCGCAGGAGTTTCGGCTGGAGATCAACTATCGCTCCCGCCCTGAAATAGTTCTGCTTGCGAACTCCTCGATACGAAATAACCAGAGGCAGTTTCCAAAGCAGCTTCAGGCAGCGCGACAATCGGCCGGCCTCGCGCCCGCTCTCGTCCCTTTGAGCGACGCGAGCCAGCAGGCAGCCTTCGTCGCGGGACGGATCCTCGAACTTCGCGATGAGGGTGTTTCGCTATCCGAAGTCGCCGTACTATATCGCAGCCACTGGCACGCGCTCGAGCTTCAACTGGAACTCGTGCGACGCGACATCCCATACGTAATTCGCTCGGGCACGCGCTTCTTCGAGCAAGCGCATATAAAGGATGTGATCTCCTACCTCCGCTTGATCGCCAACCCGCGCGACGAACTCGCCTGGAAGCGTGTGCTGAGGCTGATTCCGAACGTCGGCAATTCGACTGCAAACCGCATCTGGGATCGCCTCGCATACACAGACGAACCGCTGGCCGTGATCGTGCGCGCAGACTTCGACGCGGCCCCGCGCGCGAGCGACGGGTGGCAAGAGTTCGCGCGCTTGATCGAGCGGCTCGTCGCGCCCGAAAATGTGGACCAGCCTGCGCGCCAGATCGGACTGATTCTATCGAGCGGATATCGGGATCACCTGGATCACGCTTACGAGAACTCAGATCTGCGAGCCGAAGACCTGCGCCAGTTGGCAAACTACGCCGCCGGCTTTGAGACCACCGAAGAGTTCCTGTCTGAATTGGCTCTGGTTAACACCGAGCGTTTCAGCGCGCCTCAAGGTACGACGGGTGAAGATGTGGTATCCGGCGCTGACGTGGACGAGAAGCTGGTGCTCAGCACGATCCATCAGGCGAAAGGCCTCGAGTGGCGCGCGGTCTTCTTGATCTGGGCGGCGGATGGCAAGTTCCCGTCTGCAAGGAGCCTTCGCGATCCTGAAAGCGAAGAAGAGGAGCGGCGGCTGTTCTATGTCGCGGTCACTCGCGCGCGCGACGAGTTGTGCGTCTCCTATCCGCTGGTGGTGACCGACTACTCGCGCCAGACGGTGATCCAGAAGCCGTCGAGGTTCATAACCGAAGTGCCTTGCGAGTTGTTCGAGATATGGTCGGTCGAAGAGCAAGAGACGCTCGATCCGGAAGAGGAAGACCAAACCCCGAAGCCTACGCTCATCCACTGAGACCCGCCCGCAAACCGTTAGACAATTAGGCTTTTCGACAAGGACGAAACGTTCGTCGATCCTGGGGCTTTGCGAGAAATCGACCCAGCAGGATGCGGAAAACCGGCTCAAGCCACGAAGACTCGAAGCCACAAAGCCGCACCAAGTCAATCCGCATATCACTTTACGCTCTTCGTGCCCCTTCGTGTTTTGATGTCTTTGTGCTTTTTCGCAACTACAGCAGACGAAATATGGAACGGCTTCCGGCCACAGTCGTTTAATTTGCTGGTGAACGATGGGGGACCGAAAGGAAGGCGGCCACGAATGAAAGGCGAATCCAACCGTGTCCTGTAGTGATGTTCGTGGAATCTTTGGCCGCTGATCGAGAAAACAGATGGCTCTAAAACCCAAGGAAGTGAAGGACGCCCAGATCCTGACGTTGGAATGCAAGGAGTGCCACCGAGCGGTCACCCAGACCGAGCTGGTGGCATATCATCTTGTTGACCGAGTGCTCTATGGCTGGTGCCAGTCGTGCTTCAAGTCGCGGCCGGCGCGCGACCGCCAGAATGGCTCATCCGCTGCCGTAGTAGCATAACGCCCGTTCAGCCCAAACCAGAGCGAACAACAAAGTCGAACGGAGCTGCACACTTCACCCTCGACGTGAGTGTCTCTTGTTAGCCCGTACTACAAACATTCAATTGCTGCGTGGTTGCTCCAACTGCTTTTGAATCCCACCAAGGCTGAGACTGTGTGGAAAATCGATCTCCGGAAATCCACCCACGGCAAGTTGGTGGGATTTGGGGCGTCGGGCGGCGGTCGCTTGTAGGCTGAGTGTGGATCGCTATCTAACTGGGGCTCTCAACCGGTATCGGCTTGGCGGGTGCCTTCACGTAGTAGACATAAACGAAATAGGTCGCGGCTGCCAGCAGGAGGAATGAAATCAACGCGAGGATCAGGATCAAGTCGTAACGCATTCGCCGCAGCTGGTTGGGATTCATCTGCACCTGTTCAGTTTCAACCGGAGCTGCGGCTAAAGAGGCATCTGATTCGGCGAGCGGTTCGGAATCTGATGGCCCCGTATCGGCGGGACTGACTGCGCCAAGCGCAATCGTCGGCTGGTCTTGAGAACTCGGGGCGGAAGGCGACGGAGTTGGAATCTGGCCAATCGCGCTCATCGCCTCCTCGCTGAAGAAATCTTCGTTAACAGCTTTGACGCTTCCGGAGATTGACGCGCCCTCGGTCAGCGCTCCGCCATTGAAGCGGGCGATGATGACTGTGATGTTATCTTCGCCGCCTCGCTCGTTGGCCATCTCGATCAATCTGCTGCACGCGGTCTCGAGATCCGACGCCTCTCGGACGATCTCCAGCATCTCTTTCTCCGCGACCTTGTTCGACAACCCGTCGCTGCACAGCAACAGGCCATCCTGCGAGGAGAGCTCAACGGAGGTGACGGTGACTCGGACCTCGGGCTGAGTCCCCAGCGCTTGCATGATTACGTTCTGGGGTACGCGAGCGGCGCCTTCGGCGTCGACCATTCCGGCTTCGATCAGCAACTGCGCCAGGGACTG
Organism: Blastocatellia bacterium; assembly: GCA_041483295.1. Taxonomy (GTDB): domain Bacteria; phylum Acidobacteriota; class Blastocatellia; order UBA7656; family UBA7656; genus DASYSA01. The sequence goes on from JBGPFL010000136.1 coordinate 8,707, forward strand.
GTCCTTCGTCAATTGCTTAATCTCTTCGCCGCGCATCAGGTATGCGCGAGAATCTCCGACCTGTGCTATGAAGGCCA
>JBGPFL010000137.1:0-8753 GCA_041483295.1 Blastocatellia bacterium
GTTGAAGTAGCGCAATGCGACAAACTTCAGGCCGTATGCTTGATCGTAGGCGTGCATTATGCGCTCCATGAAAAGCTTCGACCAACCGTACGGATTCGTTGGCTTCTGAGTGTGATCTTCGGAAATCGGGACTTTCTCTGGCTCGCCGTAGGTAGCGCAGGTGGAAGAGAAGACGACTCGACGGACTCCGGCTTCCAACAGAGCTCCGAGCAGCGAGTTGCCCTGTTCGACGTTGTTCTCGAAATAGCGGGCCGGCTCGGTCATGGACTCGCCGACATAAGCATATGCTGCAAAGTGTATGCAGGCGTCGATGGAGAGCTCACGAGCAATTCGAACCACAAGCTCACGGTCGCCGATGTTGCCTTCGTAGAAAATCGCAGCCGGATTCAGCGATTCGCGATGTCCGCGTGAAAGGTTATCGAGGACGACGACGTCTTCACCTTGAGCTGTCAGCAACTCGCTCGTCACGCTTCCGATATAGCCGGCACCGCCGGTTACAAGTATCACTCGATCAGACCTCCGCCCTCTGCGACATTCGCGTGAACAGAGAATTAACAGGATGCCGAAAAGCCCGCCACAAAGACACGAAGGCACAAAGCGGCACTAAGATAAAGATAGGCGTGCCACCGTGCTCCTGCGTGTCCCTCCTAACCACCCGCTTTCAATCTCACACAGCCGACGGCAGCACTACCTGGCGAAGACCCCGCGAAGAGATACGGCTGATAGCCGGTCTCTTCAGCGAACCTCGCTGTGACTCTTGCTATGGCCGAGTCGGCGCCTCGCCGGCCGAGCACCGCGACCGTGCCGCCGCTCCCGCCTCCCGTGATCCTCGCTCCGAAGAGCCCTTGTGATGGACCGGTTTCGCGCACGAGATCGACCAAACGATCTGTGTTCGACGAACCGAGGCCGCATGCCGAATAGCTCGCGTGCGACTGATACATCAACTCTCCGAGCAACTCGCGCCGGCCTTCGCTCGGCTCGTCCTCGATCAACTGAGCATACTGGCGCACGCGGTGGCTCTCGTAGACAGCGTGAGCCGTGGGTGTTCGCATTGCATAGTCGCGTTCGGGAGCGACCGTTGTTACGTGATCGGTAGTTCCCCCGTAATGTGACAGAAATTCGGCCCCTCCCATGTGCTCCGGGAGTTGGCTGGAGTAGCTCTCAAATTCGGATGGCGTCAGATTGGCCAGGTATCCCACCCATCGCGGATCATCAATCTGCACCCGACCCGAGGTCGCAGTAGTGTTCACCCTCAGCCCGGCCAGTTCAGCGATGATCCGATAACCCATGAATGTGCCGGTTCTTACGGAGCCGTAATCGACGCCGGCCACCGAGTGGCGCACGCCGGAATCAATTCCCCAAAACTCTATGTCATCCGGGATGGCTACGGCGCCCATGATTTCAGCGGGCTGGCAGAGCAGCATGAGCAGGCTGCCGGCTTCGCCGACCGCTGCCGTCATTTGATCCATGATCCCGCACGGCGCGCCGACCACCAGGTTCTCGACTTGTTGACAGAGAAGGGCGAGCTCCTGCGGCTCGATCGAGAGGTTGAATGCGCCACAGACCGCTTGCATCGTGGCGACCTCCAGAGCGGCCGATGAACTCACTCCCTTACCCGGAGGAACTCGAGACTCAATCAGAATGCGCGCGCCGCCGGCGAAGGAGATGCCACGCTCGCGCATCAGCACAAGGAACACGCCTCCAACATAAGCCGCCCAGCGTTGTGTTTTGTGGCGTTGAAACCTGGCACGGGCCGTCTCGTAATCGACCGCGCCCTCGGAGGTTTCGAGCTCCGCCAGCGCCATTTCAAACACTGGGTCCACGCCCGGCTCTTCCAGGGAACTTAAGATTCGAATCCGTCGAAGGGGGTCGCGTTGCAAAGCTACCAGGGTCGCCTCCCGGATCGGCATTTCCAGCACAAGCGAACCGGAATAGTCCGCTATTCCACCCATCACGTCCAGCCGGCCCGGCGCTCGCGAGATCACGATCTCTCTCTCTGGATCAAACAGCCGAGCCGCTTCGGGATTGGAACTGCGCCCGGGCGTACTCAGCGTTTTGATGAAGTCCGAAAGATCGGCAGTGTGATCGCTCTTGGGCGTTGTCCTCTCGACGGTCCGGTGCATATCTGCTCTTAGCGTCAAAGCCAAACCTCAAACGGGTTAGGCGCAGGTTGAAAGCGAGCTGCCACGGGCTCACGCCCGCTGGCTTCCTTCGCTCTCAGGCAATGTGTCGACCCTCTTCGAAGATGGTCTCGCGGAGCGGCGTTTGAGAATCTCGTCTACGATCGCGCCGATCAGGATCACCGCGCCCATAACCGCGAAGTTCAGAGAAGAGGGAACCCCCAGCAGATTGACGAGATTCTGTAGAACCTGGAGAAGCGCGGTGCCGATAAGTATCCCGGCTATCGAACCCTCTCCGCCCCGCAGGCTACAGCCGCCAAGCACAGCCGCCGCGATTCCGTATAGCTCGAAAAAGTTTCCGTGCGAAGAAGGCGAGATCGAGTTCGTGTAGAACGCAAAAACTACGGAGGCGACGCCGGCCAGCAGGCCGGAGATCACGTAGGCGCCCGCGGTGACCAGCGACGAGTTGATTCCTGAGTATCGGGCGGCCTCTTCGTTGCGCCCCACGGCGAAGAGGTGGCGCCCGTAAACCGAACGGTGCACGACCACCCACATTACGAAGCTTACGATCAGCAGCAGCAGGAATGGCGTCGGAATTCCAAACACGCTTCCTGTAGCCAGAGTCCTCAGCCCCTCGAACCCTTCTGCATTTCCGAATCCCTTGGTCTCATCGTTCGCAATAAAGCGCGCCAGTCCTCTGTACAGTAGCAGCCCGCAGAGCGTTACGATGAAAGGCTGCAGCCGCACCCTGGTAACGAGCAAGCCGTGAGCCAGACCAAGACACATCGCGATTGCCATCACCGTCGTGACTGCCAGAACGCCTGGCCAGCCACCCTCGGTGAGCATCATCGAAAGCAGCACACCCAGCAGAGCGAATATCGAACCCACTGAGAGGTCGATCCCGCCTGCGATGATTACCACGCCGATGCCGATGCTGAAGACGCCATAGGCGCCGATAAGCCGCGCCATGTTCTGGAGGTTCGCCGGGGCGAGAAAACGCGGATTTAGTAGAGTAACGACAATACAAAGCACCACTAGGAGGAGCCCTGTTCCTAGCTCCTTCCTCACGACGCCGCTTTTGGAACTGGCCGCCTTCCATGTTCGGCTGACGGCTGTGCCACTGCTGAGTTTTTCCCCCATCTAGGCCTCGTCCTATGGAATCCAGCCAGCCACGTCGAATTTAGGCGAGAGTCCGGCCTCGCTTAGAGACAGCTGACCTCGTCCACGAAACAATCGCATATTGTTGCCTCGTCTTCCAACTGGAGGCAGCCCGTTGACCTTTCCGGCACCCTCCTGGCACCCCTATCCTGAAGCGCTGAATCTAATTGATTAAACCGCTGTGTTCAAGGCGGATCTAACGCGGACGACAAGAATCCAACGCTAGTTTCCTTCGATGACCGCCCCGTGCTGTGGTGAAGTAGTGTTCATTTTATGCCCATTCAAACGTCGCTGGTGCTCAAATCGAGGATAATGTGCTACAATCCGCAGCGCGACTGAGGCGGATCAGTTGGCAAGGCGCTCACATCCAGGAAAATATGCGTGGTTGGTGCCTTGCCGCGCGAAGAATGAGCGGTGTCAAAACAAAGAATGGTGTGACGTGAGCGACCAGGCGTTACATCGTGAGCAATAGTGGTTATTAACCTCGACCCCCGGAGGACAATTCTTTATGAGAACTGCAAGAACATCGGTCGTGATCAGCGTAGTGTTCACCCTGCTCTGTGCGAACATCCTCTCGAACGCCGGTCAGAAGCAGACTGCAGAGCAGAAGGGTTCGAAGACAGCCCATGATTATCGGGTCAAACCGGTTCCGTTTACTTCGGTACACTTCAACGATGGCTTCTGGGCGCCTCGGATTGAGATCAATCGGACCGTGACGATTCCCTTTGCCTTCCAGAAGTGCGAAGAGACGGGCCGCATCAGTAATTTCGAACGTGCAGCGAAAGTACTCAGGGGCGAAGAACTCACGAACAAGAAGCCCCCGGGTTATCCATTCGACGATACCGATCCGTACAAGGTGATCGAAGGGGCCGCCTACGCTCTGAGTGTTCACCCCGACCCGAAGCTGGAAGCTTACGTTGACGGTTTGATCGACAAGATTGCGGCTGCGCAGGAGAAGGACGGGTATCTTTACACCACGCGGACAATCGACCCTGAGCACCCCCACCCATGGGCGGGCAAGCAGCGATGGGAAAATGAGAAGGTCGATAGTCACGAGCTTTACGATCTTGGCCACCTTTATGAGGCGGCTGTGGCTTACTATCAGGCTACAGGAAAGCGCAAGTTACTCGATGTCGCTCTCAGAACCGCTGACCTGCTCGACAAGACCTTTGGTCCGGGCAAGCAGTCGATCTGGCCGGGCCATCAGATCACGGAGATGGGGCTCGTAAAGCTCTACCGCGTCACAGGCGAGGAGCGCTATCTGAATCTGGCCAAGTTCCTACTCGATGCGCGCGGACCGGACGGGACAAGAGGTAGCGGCCGCACCTACAATCAATCGCACAAGAAAGTGGTCGACCAGACCGAGGCCGTCGGCCACGCCGTGCGAGCCACCTACATGTATTCGGGCATAGCCGACGTTGCCGCGCTGACCAACGATGCCTCATACGTGAATGCCATAGATAAGATATGGGAGAACGTCGTCGGCAAGAAGCTGTACATCACCGGCGGCATCGGCGCTACCGGCTCGGGAGAAGCCTTTGGCGCCAACTACGAACTGCCTAACATGAGCGCCTATAACGAAACCTGCGCCGCGATAGGCAACGACTATTGGAACTACCGTCTCTTCCTTCTTCATGGCGACTCAAGGTACATAGACGTGATGGAGCGCACGCTGTACAACGGCCTCATATCGGGCGTGTCGCTCGATGGCAAGGCGTTTTTTTATCCAAACCCTCTGGAGTCGAAAGGCCAGCATGAGCGGAAACCCTGGTTTGGGGTTGCCTGCTGTCCCGGGAACATGACCCGTTTCCTGGCATCCGTGCCCGGGTACGTCTACGCTCAGCAGCAAGACACGCTCTACGTCAATCTCTTCGTCGGCAGCACGGCTCAGATCAAAATGGACAATGGCCGGACGGTAAACCTGACTCAGGAGACCCGTTATCCGTGGGACGGCGCCGTTAAGATGACCGTCAATCCGGACAAGAAAAGCGCGTTCACCATAAACGTGCGGATACCCGGCTGGGCACGCAATGAAGCGGTTCCCAGTGACCTGTACCGCTTCACGGAGAGGGTCGATGACCGCGTGCTGCTCAAGGTCAACGGCAAATCCGTCTCCCTGGATCTCAACAAGGGATACGTAAGTCTCAAACGCGATTGGCAACAAGGCGACGTGATAGAGCTGACGCTGCCGATGCCGGTCCGCCGCGTAATGGCCGGCGAGCCGGTCGAGGCTGACCGCGGGCGCGTTGCGCTCCAGCGGGGGCCGCTCGTTTACTGTGCCGAGTGGCCCGATAATCCCAGCGGGCAGGTGCGCAATCTCATGCTGCCCGACGACGCCCGCCTCACGGCCGAGTTCAAACCCGACCTGCTGAAGGGGGTCGTGGTGATCAGGGGCAAAGGGTTTGCCGCAGCCTATGACGCTGCAGGGAAGCTGATGAAGCAAGAGCGGGACCTTACGGCAATTCCGTACTACTCCTGGGCAAATCGCGGTCGTGGCGAGATGGTGGTCTGGTTGCCAAACAGCGAAGCGAGCGTGAAGGCGAAGCCATCTCCCACCATTGCCTCGACGAGCAAGATCCGCACATCGCCGAACCAAAACCCGGACCTGGCCGGCGCCATCAACGATCAATCCGAGCCCCGATCGTCGAGCGACCCCTCAGAGACCTTCTTCCACTGGTGGCCAAAGAAGGGCACAACCGAGTGGGTCGAATACACATTCGAGAAGCCCTTGCCGGTGTCCGAGACTGAGATCTACTGGGTTGACGACACGGGTCACGGCGAGGTCCGAGTGCCTCGCTCCTGGCGCATCCTTTACAAAGACGGCGAGGAATGGAAGCCAGTCGAGAATAGCCAGCCATACCCCGTCGAGAAAGACCGTTACAACCAGGTGAGCTTCAAGCCCGTCACGACCAGCGGCCTGCGCCTCGAAGTTACGATGCAACCTACCTGGTCAGCGGGAATCCAGGAGTGGAAGGTGAAGTAGAGGACCTACCGGGTCTCTCGAGTTCTCAGCGCGCGAGGCCCGGCTGATCATTTATCGTGATCGACCTTTTGAGCGGGGGTACCTTTGCCCTCTTCGACGACGACGATCCTGTTTGCGGGCAGGCTTGCAAAGAATTCCTTTCGCCCGCTCGGCCAGAGCACTTCGACGCGATCAACCTTGAGTGCGTCACCGATACCGAAGTGCAGGCGCAGATCGTTGCTTGAGACGTAGCTGCCGCCGCTGCGCACTTCGTCAATCTGCCTGAGTCCCCCGGCTACGACGGTGACTCGAGCCCCGATACCATCGCGGTTCGACTGCCGACCGACTGTCTTGAACTCGATCCAGTTCTTCCTCTCTCCAATATTCTTCAGCAGACTCGGGGTATCGTTCATGTTGTTCACGACGATTTCAAGACCGCCGTCATTGTCGAGATCACCCACCGCGGCGCCCCTTGAGCATCGGCGGTCTTGAATTCCGCGTCCTGCCTCCGAAGATACGTCGAGGAACGTTCCGTCTCGCAGGTTCCAATACAGTAGTCGCTCCTGCTTGTAGCGGCTCCCCGTGCTCTGCGCATCTACTTCCGGATACACGTGTCCGTTCACCATGAAGATGTCCTTCCACCCGTCGTTATCGAAGTCAAAGAAACCGGTTCCCCAGCCCAGAAATCTGGTGTTGACCCCGAGTCGCGCCTGGTAGGTTACGTCAGTGAAACTTCCATCCCCATTGTTCCGGTAGAGTGTCGCTGTGTCATCGACAAAATTGGTCTTCACTATATCGATGAAGCCGTCCATATCGTAGTCAGCAGCCGACACTCCCATGCCGGCTTGTTCCTGACCGTCTTCGTTCAGCGCAACGCCGGAGATGAGGCCTACATCAGTAAAGGAACCGTTGCCCTCGTTATGGTAGAGAATGTTCGGCGTCGAATCGCAGGCTACATAGATGTCCGGCCAGCCGTCGTTATCGAAGTCCGACACGATCGGAGTGAATGAATATCGGCCCGCCGGCTTTACGATGCCGCTCTTATCTGACACGTCCGAAAAAGTTCCGTCGCCGTTGTTGTGATAGAGGGCGTTGGTCCCTGCCGGGAGCCCTCGCGGCCCGCACATTACGGGATTGCCCTTCCACATGCAGAACTGGCTGCTTCCTTTTGCCGGCGTCTTGCTGATTTCAAAATCGACGTAGTTGGCGACGAACAGGTCCAGGTATCCGTCCTTGTCATAGTCCAGGAAGCAGCAACCTGTTCCCCAGCGTGTGCCCTTCTGCGTCAGGCCGCACTTTTGCGTGACATCTCTGAACTGCCCGCTTCCGGTGTTCTTGTAGAGAACGTTATGCCCGAAGTAGGTAACAAACAGATCGTCATATCCGTCGTTATCGAAGTCCCCGACGCATACGCCCTGGCCCCAACCGGTCCGGACCAGATTCGCCTTCTCGGTGACGTCGGTGAACGTTCCGTTTCGATTATTGCGGTACAGGTGATTGGTCGGCTCCTGGCCTTTGGGAAAGCCCTCGAGTGTCGAGCCATTGACCAGAAAAACATCTTGCCAGCCGTCGTTATCGTAGTCGATCAGGGCTACGCCGCTGCCGGTAGTTTCCAGAATGTATTTCTTCTGGACATCTGACCCCGTCACGTGGCGGGCCTTAAAGCCTGCCTTCTGCGCTACGTCTTCGAACTCGATTTTCGGGATCGGCGTCCCCGTTTTCAGATCAGGCTGAGGTCTGGTCGCTCGCTTTGGAACCGCGACGCCTTGACCGAAGACGTAAGGGTCGAGTTGAAGGCTGAGCGCAAGGGAGAGGAGAAAGCAGAGGAGAAAGCCGGGGGCCCGATGGAATTTTTTCATACCGTACTCAGTTCCATTGGCCTGTTTGCCCATCGCCCCAGTTCCTGGTGCCTATAATTCAGTGCTCGATCTAATAGCTGACTGGCATCACCGCGCCCGTCTGTAATGAATGTCTGGCTGGCCGCGTAACTCGGCCGCTTTCTCCTCAGGTGACGTGTCACTAAGAAAATTGCCGCCTCCGATCTCGGGACCTGCGAGGTACTTCAACAGGTTCGGCTGGCGCAAGGGAGGGTGGAACTCAATGTGGAAGTGGAAGCTCCTATGATCCCCGCCGTCAGTCGGCGCCTGGTGAAGAGTCATTACGTAGGGGAAGGGCATTCTCCACAAGTTATCCAGCTTGACCAGGAGGCACTTCAGTGCCGCGGCAAACTCGCGCAGTTCCGTATCCGACAACGCCGCAATGCTCGGATGAGTCTGCCTTGGGGCGACGAAGACCTCGTAGGCGTAGCGGGCGAAGTAGGGTAGGAATACGACGGCAGAATCGTTTTCGAATATGATTCTGCGGCCGTCTTCGCGCTCGGATTTCAGAATATCCTGAAAAAGAATTCTACCCGTCTCGGCCAGATACTTCTGCGACACCCGCGACTCGGTCTCGATGGTCTTGAACACGAAATTGGTCGCGTAGATCTGGCAATGTGGATGAGGGTTAGAAAC
>JBGPFL010000138.1:0-8719 GCA_041483295.1 Blastocatellia bacterium
CAAAGCAGCGGGCTGACCTGATAGCCGACGATTCGGTCAAGCAGCCGGCGGGCCTGTTGAGCGTCGACGAGATTCTGATCGATGTCGGTTGGGTGTTTGAAGGACTCCTGGATAGCCGACTTGGTGATTTCGTTGAAGAGAACCCGGCGGACCGTTTTTCGATTCTTGCCGCTGCCTTTGAGCTCTTCTTTGATGTGCCAGCCGATGGCTTCGCCCTCGCGGTCGTTGTCAGTTGCGACGTAGATCGTGTCGACACCTTTGGCGGCGGACTTGAGCTCTCTTATGACCTTCTCTTTGCCCGGAATGGTCTCATAGGTTGGCTCGAAGTTGTTATCGAAGTCTATGCCGATGCCCTTCTTGGGCAGGTCCTTGATATGTCCAACCGAGGCGATAACGTTGAAATCAGAGCCAAGATATTTGTTTATTGTCTTCGCTTTGGAAGGCGACTCAACCACTACAAGTGCTTTTGCCATGACTTTAAAGACTATCCGTTCAGATCAAAGCAACAAAACATCAGGGAGCTTTCACGTTCAAGTTTCAAATGATCGACTTTAGCTTCGGGCCTCGTTTCGTGTCAAGCATCGCGATTTTCGGGGGATCGCGTCAGGTGCAATCAAAGCTCAGACGAGGAACCGCGAAAGGGCCAGCCACGAATCACACGAATTCCTCGAACCTTACACGAATCACTAGTGATCATTCGTGGGATTCGTGTGATTCGTGGCCGAACCTTCCAGGTGATTAGGAACTGGAATCCTAAATTCTCTTCACAAAGCTCTTCCCCGGCAATTGCCTCACGCGATCCGTCATCTCCAGAGTCAACAACGCAGTCATCAGTTCCCCCCGCGCCAGTCCCGAAGTCGTTATCAGCTGATCGATATGTGTCGATTCATCCACCTTCAGTTTCGCGAGCAGCCGCCGCTCCGCATCTGAAAGCGTCAGCTCATCCTTCTTCATCTGTTCGACCCGGGACTCGCCCCGTTCAGCCGAGATGATTGCTGCCTTCAACTCCGCCGGAAACTCTTCGACCACATCGCGCCACGTCTGTACAAGCTTCGCCCCATCCTTTATTAAGTAGTTTGGTCCAAAGCTTTTTGCAGAAGTAATATTCCCCGGGACGGCGAACACGTCGCGCCCCTGTTCGTAGGCGAGGCGCGCAGTGATCAGGGAGCCGCTCCGTTCCGCGCCTTCGACTACCATGACGCCGAGTGCAAGCCCGCTGATCACCCGATTTCGAAACGGAAAGTTCTGAGATAAGGGTGGCGTCGCAAGAGGAAACTCCGTCACCAACGCTCCGTGAGCCGAAATCTGCTCGGCCAGCTTGCGGTTCTCCTTCGGATACACAGCATCGAGCCCGGTGCCCATCACCGCTAGGGTCAAGCCTTTACCTTCGAGAGCCCCGCGATGCGCCGCCGAGTCAATTCCGCGGGCGAGACCGGAAATGATGGTCACCCCGCGCTCGGCCAGCTCTCGCGAAAGCTTCTCTGCAATGTTGCGGCCGTAGGTTGAGCAGCGCCTCGAACCGACTAACGCGACCGCCGGCTGGGCCAGGGCGCCATCGATGTCGCCAAGGGAGTAAAGCACGATGGGCGGGTCATAGGTCTCGCGCAGCAGCGCCGGATAGCGCGGGTCTGCCAGAACAATGACTTCCCCGCCCAGCTTCGCCAGTTCTTCCAGGTCGCGCTCCGCTCGCTCGCGAGGCTCGGTGCTCTTGAGCGCATCTATCGAATCGGCTCTCAATCCCGCCGCTTCGAGCGAAGCGGCGCTCGCGTTCATGATGGCTGCCGGCGAACCGAATCTGTCGATCAACTCGGCCGCCGTGCGCGAGCCCACGCCGCTGACGAAGCTGAGCGCCAACCAGTCACGCAGTACGTTATCGTTTGCAGACCACATTAGTTCGCTTGGTGCGGCGCCAGGGGAGCGATCGGACGCCGATCTGGATTGACACAAACGCGCCGATTGTATCGCGTTTATTCGAATAGTCAAGCGGACCAGGAAGAATTGAGAATGGAGAATGGAGAATTGAGAGAGTTTGCCATCCTCTCCATTCTCAATTCTCAATTCTCCATTCTCAATTCTGTTTCTGTGTTATCGTTGGACCAGTCATGAATAACATTCGCAATATGATCGCAACGGTTGACTCGATGGTGAAGAAGCTCGACCCGAAGGTGATAGTACAGCGCACGTTCTACGACGACGTGAGCGGCCGCCTCTTCGTATCCCTGGTGAAGGGTAGGCGGGAATACGAAGTCATGCTGTCGGGCCGCAACTTCGGCAACGGAGATTTGAGTAAGGTTGAACAGTCGATAAGGGCGGGTATCGACCGTGTTCAACATCAGCCGATAAGCTGAAACGATACAGCACCAAGAGGCACAGAGATCCACGAGGACGTCTCCTCGATAACCCGCATCGATCTTTTTTTGCGAGGTGAGCTGGGCTGGACGCATGGGGATGATTGCACGCCGCCGCGATCAAGTATTGTGCTTTTGGCGGCTGTCGTATTTCACCCGGGCCGATGGGATTGACTTACAAAGCCACCGTCTTATCGGAACTCGCCAGGCATGGCATTAAGCCTGATGCCGAGGCTACGCCTGAGTTGATCCACGATTATCTGAATGACATCTATCGCTATGAGATTCGCCGGTTGAAGAGGCAGATGAAAGCCGGCTTGATTGCGAGGAATGACTACTCTGCACACGTGACCAGGCTGCGCGAGCGATATCCCCTGCTGTCACTGCCGATTCGATTCTGGACAGAGCCTGGCTAATCCTTTTTCAGTATGATCGTGACGTTCACGACGAATTCGCCTTCGTTCCCGTCCGGCGCGTCGTCATTGACCGTCAGCCACAAGCGACCGCCCGTCTTTACCAGCATCTCTCGCGTATCTCCATAGGCCCACTTTTGTTGCTCTCGGCCCTTGCTTGACGTTATGCGCGCCGCGAGTCCATACCGCGTCTTGCTTTCGACAGGATAATAACCATGTGGCTGTTCGGCAAACTTGGTAGTTCCTTCCGGCCCGTGAATCCCCCATTCCGACTTCACATCAACTTCACCCGTGGCAGCCAGGCGAACGAGGTCGCCGGCGCTCACGTCGATCCCCGTGTCCACCCAGTTCAAGCCCGTGTTGCCGTCGACAGTGATACGTTTCTTGATTCCGGTATCATGATCCCCCTGGTCTCTAGAAGCGCCTTCGCTTCTTCGAGGACCCCGGTCGGGTCCAGCCCTGAGGCCTTCGGCGCTGACCGCAACGGGTTCCGGACTGAGATCAAAGGCGACGCCTCGATGCAGGTTTCTCGATTGCGCGAAAGCCGCTGCGGCGCTAAGAACGATCAAGGCAAGAATTCCAGTCGCAAAACGAACAAATGAATTGAGTCTTTGATTTGCCATCTCTTTTCCCCTCGCACTCCTTATCAGCTTGTCCGAGATTCCCTCAAGTTGTCCTGGTAGTCTCCGATCTTAATCTGTTCGACGGCTTGCAATCAATCGTTCCGCCATCCGGATATGAACGTGCCGCAATTGCCTCCGGCCTAAACCTGCGCTAGTTTCTCATCTATGCTTTCGACTTTGCTGCGGTCGCTCATGATCTTGTCTTCCATCATCGCACTGGCCGCTCTCTGGGTGATCGTCCCGGCATCGGCCGCCGGCCCGTCGTACGTGGACATTACCTGGATGTCCATCACCAATATCTACTACGAACTCGGTCCGCTCGGCGTCCTCACCGACGGATACATCACTCGAATTCCGCAGAGCGAATTCTATGGTGGTGGAGGCGGGTTCGCGCGGACCCGGAAGCCCTACACTCCGGACGTGAACGCGGTCTCGAGAGTACTCAAGGCGCTCGGCGGCCCCGCGAAAGTGCGTGTGCTGCTGACTGGCCACAGTCACTTTGATCATTCGTTCGATACGGCCACCTGGTCAAGGCTGACGGGCGCGCGCATCATCGGTTCGAAGACAACGTGCTTCCAGGCCAAGGCGGAGAAGATTCCCAACGAACGCTGCACTCCGGTGTACGGACGCGAGAAGATCACACTGGCTGAAGGTGTGACCATGTGGGTAGTGCGCTGGAACCATAGCGGCGACCCAGCAATAAACCCGGAGCAACACAACCCGGTAGAACTCGACGCCGTCCCGCGTCCCGATCCCGCGACTGGCGGACTTCGTGCCGGCGTCGCTGAGGATTTCCCCAACGGCGGCGGCAATCGGGGATTCCTGTTCACAGTTGACGGACCGGACGGGCGATTCAGTTGGTTTTACCAGAACTCCGCCAGCGCCGTTGATCTGAATGTACCGATCGTGGTTGAGGGAACCAACTACGGCGCGCCGATCGAGAACCTGAAACTCGCAATGAGAGATGCACGGCTGGATTCGGTCGATCTGTGGATCGGCACCGGGGGCCTTTCAGTGGCGCAACTTGTGCTGCCTGTCATCAAGCCGAAGGCTTACCTCCCGATTCATTGGGAGGGACTCTGGGGGGCGTTCGAAGCCGGATTGCCGGCGCCGTTCTCTGATCCGCCGCTGGAAGAGTCTCTCGCCAAGTCGCATGTGCAGTTGTTCAAACCCGGTCAGTACATGGACAAATGGCGGCTGGATCGCCGGGGAATGCGGCCACTCGCGAACACGGCGATCAAGCAGGCGCTCGGCTTCTCTGAGGTCCAGGCTTTCCCTCGGTGACGGCGCCAAAATCACAGTCCGGGTGGTCAATTGAAGAAAGAACCTTTTCTTGATAGAAGTCTCTGTCAGTTCCGGGCGTCGCTTATGGAAGAGAGCCCTATGAGTATTTTTCAAAGTGTTAGAATCAAGATTTCGTCGATGTACGAAGAATCCGCTGCGACTGGGAAACCCTTGTGGATATCGGGTAAGAGAGAGGTGACCGCAAACGTGGGCCCGCACTCTCAGGAGGAGTTATGAGGCGAATTCAGTTTCTGTTCTTTCACATCCTTCTCGGTGGGCTGTTATCGCTCGCCTGTAATCATATCGGTCCGCAGTCAACAACATATCCTGCTCCACCTGCTACAAGCTATCGAGTCGAATCTGTCAGCTTGGACTCAGATGGTGGTGCCCATGCGATCCGCGCCGCGTTTGTTAAGCCGGAGTTCATCAAAGCAGGCCACGTTCAGCCCATGATCGGCCGCAATTTCGTTGAAGAGGAATACCAGGCCAAGTCCCAAGGCGTAGCTCTCTTAAGTCATGGATTGTGGCGACAGCGGTTTGCGTCAAACCCTAACATGATCGGAGAGAATCTGAACTTGAATGGACGAGCATACACAGTGGTCGGCGTAATGCCCAAAGCATTCAAGCATCCGAAAGAGGCTGAGATCTGGTTACCCGATCAAACAAAATAGATTCTGACTCGGAGGCAAGAGTACCTGGCGAAGAGGGAGGCTCCGTCTGTGACGGAAATAAAGAAAGGAGTGTGCGATGGATCGCAGAAGATTTGTGGGCCTGGCTGGCATGAACATCATGGCTGGCGCTCTAACGGATTCATTCCTGCCATTCCGCGTCGCTTCCTCGGAGACCCGTACTCCCGAGGGAAAAGTGACCGCCCCGCGAAAGGCTCTGATGAAAGTCGGCCACCAGCATGAATCGTCGGACGAGATTCTGAGGTTGCTGGCCGCCTTCGGAGTGGATCACATTTGCAGTGCTCTTCCGTCGGAGCAACTCGACACTCAATGGTCAGAGGAGGGCCTGAAGAAGTTGAGGGAGCGCGTTGAGTCTTTTGGCATCACGCTCGATATGGTTCCCCTCCCACTGAGCTCGAGATACATCACGAAGGCGGAGAATCCAAACATTATGCTTGGGAAGAGTCCGGAGCGAGATCGGGAGATCGACCACATCTGTGAGATGATTCGCAATACGGCGAGAGCAGGCATCCCCGCGTTGAAGTACAACATGAGCGTCCTGGGAGTAGTCCGGACTGATCCTACTCGGGGCAGGGGCGGCTCCAGTTACAGCACCTTCGTCTACGACAAAGCCAGGCAGGAGCCGCCGCTCACCGAGGCCGGGCCGGTCGATGCCGACAGGTACTGGGAGCGGATCACTCATTTCGTGAATCGTGTCATACCGGTCGCTGAAGAATACAGGGTGAGGATGGCGTGCCATCCGCATGATCCGGGCATGCCATACGAGAAGGGCTATCGCGGTGTTCATACAGTGCTAGGCAGCGTCGAAGGGCTTAAACGTTTCATTGACCTGTCTCCAAGTAAATATCACGGTTTGAACTTCTGCCAGGGTACGGTGTCAGAGATGTTGAAGAAACCGGGGGAAGAGATTTTTGATGTGATCCGTTACTTTGGCGGCAGAGGTAGAATCTTCAACGTTCACTTTCGCAACATTTGCGGCGCCTTCCTGAACTTCCAGGAGACCTTCATCGATGACGGCGACGTTGACATGCTCAAGGCGATGAGAGTCTACAACGAGGTTGGCTATGACGGCATGATGATGCCGGATCACGTTCCGACGATTTCTGGAGACCCGAGGGGCCTGCAGGCTTTTGCCTACACGTTTGGCTACATCAAAGCGCTCATCGCGGCCGTCGCATCCGAGTCATAGAATATGGTGAATTACTTCTCTCGGCCGCTCGTGAGCACCGCTTGGCTGGAGGATCATCTAGATGATCCCAACCTCCGGGTCTTCGACACGACGACGTATCTTGATAACACACCTTCCGGTCTCAAACCTCGCAGCGGCCGTTCGGACTACGAATCTGCGCACGTCCCCGGCGCTGGATTTCTCGACATCGCTTCAGATCTTTCCGATACCGGGAGCGCGCTCGCGTATACACGACCGCCGGTAGCACAGATCGAGCGCGTTCTGTCGAGATCCGGTTTGTCCGGCGACCATCGTGTAGTCCTCTACAGCGGGGCGCGCGTCATGTGGGCGACGAGGGCCTGGTGGTTGCTTCGTTGGGTTGGCCTGGAGTCGGTCGCCGTTCTGGATGGGGGACTGGGCCAGTGGGCAGCGGAGGGTCGTCCTATCTGCGACAGGCCGTGTGTCTACTCCGAGTCGCGGTTCCAGGCTGGTCCACGAGACGACCTCTGGGCCACGAAGCAGGATGTTCTGCAGGCCATCGAGGACGGGGCTTTCTGCACGATCAACGCCCTGACGCATGAACTGCACACAGGGGAGTCCGGGCTAGGCTACGCGCGCGACGGGCGCATCAAGGGGAGCCTGAATGTTCCATTCACCCAACTCCTGCGTCCACAGAGCGAGATGTTCGTTGCGGAGGACGAACTCCGTCGGCTCTTCGCTGGGATCGGAGCATTCAACAAGGCTCGTGTCATCACTTATTGCGGCGGGGGCATTGCGGCGACGCTGAATGCCTTTGCGCTTCTATTACTCGGGCACCCGAGTGTTGCGGTGTACGATGGAGGGCTGGACGAGTGGTCTAGAGAGGAAGGACTCCCAATGGAGATGGGGGAATGAGTTCGGAGATGTTCAGGAAGCGTGGTACGATTTCACGCGGAGATGATCTATGAATCTGACTGAACGAATCACAATCGATACTGAGATTTGCCACGGCAAGCCGACGATTAGAGGGCTACGTTACCCGGTTGAAATGATTCTGGAATTGCTCAGCTCAGGGATGACGACCGACGAGATTCTCGCCGACTACGAGGACCTTGAGCGTGAGGACATTCTTGCGGCGTTGTCATTCGCGACGCGCCTCAGCCAGATCAAGAGAATTGAACCAGCCCTGGCATGAGATTTCTCATCGACGCACCAAGCTCCACGTTTTAGCTCCAGAGATCTTCAGGCACGAGACCGGCGTTCAGCAGATGAATATCGGAGACCTTTGCGATAATCTCTCTCCGGCTCCTGGGTGAACATCGCCTGTCGGTGCCCGCGAGCCTGTGCCCAATCCTGCAAGTCACAACTTGTATTCGAGGAGCGAATCATGAAGATACATACCAGAGTGTTCTCTTTACTTTTGGGACTGTGGTTGACCGGTATCGTCGCCGCACAAGCGCAATCCCCGATTACCGCGATTAAAGCCGGCCGAGTCGTTGACCCGGAAACCGGAGCCGCGGCCGTCAACCAGGTAATCCTCATCTCGGGCGAGAGGATCACCGCGGTCGGTCCGAACCTCGCCATTCCAGCCGGCGCGACTGTTATCGATCTGTCGAAGCTCACCGTGCTGCCCGGTCTCGTCGATGCGCACACCCACATGGCGATCACTTACAAGGAGCAGCCTGAGAACAATTACTACTACCTTACCTACGTTATGGATTCGACGCCGTTGCGCGCAATACAGGCAGCGTCCAACGCCATTCAGCTCCTTAACTCGGGCTTCACCGTCGTTCGTGACGTGGGAAACAACGCCCTCTACGCAGATGCGGCGCTGCGTCAAGCAATCGAGCAAGGCTGGCTGCCAGGACCGACTGTGATCCCATCGGGGCCGATCATCGGCAGCACCGGCGGGCAGTTCTGGCCGACGCCGGAAATGTATAAGCAGCACAATATCGTGTTTCCTGAATACATCGACGCGAACAGCCCCGACGAGATCGTCCGCGCAATACGAGAGAACATGCTGTTCGGCGCGAGGACCATCAAGCTGTGTGTTGACTGCAAGCCGTGGGGCTACTCGGTCGAGGACATCAAGCTGGCCATCAGCGAGGCCGCTAAAGGCGGCTGCAAAGTTGAAGGGCACGTGCAGACGCCGGAGGGAGCGCAGCGGGCGATCGATGCCGGCATCTACATAATCGCTCACGGCAACGCGCTGACG
>JBGPFL010000139.1:0-8644 GCA_041483295.1 Blastocatellia bacterium
CCCCGACCGAGAACCGGGAAGGCCGCTGGATGCGCGGCGAGGTGCACGACCCGCGCTCCTACGAGATGGGCGGTGTCGCGGGACACGCCGGTCTTTTTTCAACCGCCGATGACCTGGCGATCTTCTGCCAGATGATCTTGAACGGAGGCGAGTACGAGGGAACGCGCGTTCTGGCGCCTTACACTGTCGCGCGAATGTTGAGCGCTCACTCGCTGCCGACCTCTCAGATGCGTGGCATCGGATGGGACGTCAACACATCATACTCATCCAATCGCGGGGACCTCTTTCCGGTGGGAACATTCGGGCACACAGGTTTTACCGGAACAAGCATCTGGATCGACCCGGCAACCGAATCGTTCGTCATCCTGCTGACCAATCGCGTGCATCCGGACGGTAAGGGCGACGTCACGCGGCTCCGCTCGTTTGTTGCCTCCATCGTCGCGGGCGCGGTAATCAGCCCGCCATATCCGCCGATATTCGATCTGGCAGCGGCGCCTCACACCGTCGAAGCGCCACGCGCGCCGATCACTCGGAGCTTGCCATCGGGGCCTCTGCACCCGGTGCTGGCTGGAATTGACGTGCTGGTTCGCGATGGCTTCAAGCAACTCGAGGGCAGGCGCATCGGCTTGATTACCAATCACACCGGCCGAGACCGACAGGGCCGCTCGACGATTGATCTGCTCGCGAGCGCAAAGAATCTCAAGGTGGTTGCGCTTTTTTCGCCCGAGCATGGCTTGCGCGGCATCGAAGACGCGGCCGTCGGGGATTCGCGCGATGAGAAGACAGGTTTGCCGATCTACAGTCTGTACGAACACAATCGCCGCCGTCCGACTGCTGAAATGCTAAGCGGCATCGACGCGCTGGTATTCGACATTCAGGACGTGGGAGCGCGCTTCTACACCTACATTGCGACATGCGCGTATGCTATGGAGGAGGCGGCAAGGAACAAGATCAAGTTCGTGGTGCTGGATCGGCCTGACCCAATCAACGGCTATGATATCGAAGGTCCGGTGGCCGACAGCGAGTTGACTTCGAGGCCTGAGTTCTCATTCATCGCCTATCATCCGATCCCGGTCCGCTATGGAATGACCATCGGAGAACTCGCGCGGTTGTTCAACGAAGAGCGCAAGATCGGGGCCGACCTCACCGTAATCAAAATCGAAGGTTGGCGGCGGGCAGACTACTACGACGGAACGGCGCTCTCGTGGATCAACCCTTCGCCCAATATGCGTAGCCTGACCGAAGCGGTACTCTATCCGGGCATCGGGCTGCTTGAGACGACGAATGTTTCAGTGGGGAGGGGAACCGACACGCCCTTCGAACTGATCGGCGCGCCCTGGATGGATGGGCCGAGGCTCGCCGAGGCGCTCAATCGCGCGGCGATTCCGGGAGTGCGCTTCGTGCCGGTTCGCTTCACGCCGAAGGCGTCGAAGTTCTCGAATGAAGAGTGTGGGGGTATTAATATCGTTGTCACGGATCGTGGATCCTTCCGATCAGTGGCAACGGGGATCGAGATCGCTTATCAGCTCAACCGGGTCTATCCAGGTGTCTGGAGAGTTGATGACTACGTACGTTTGCTGGCCAGCCGGGCTACAGTTGCGGCATTGAAAGATGGCAAGACCCCCGCGGAAATCGCTGCTGAGTGGCAAACGGGACTGGCAGATTTCGCTCGTATCAGGAAGAACTATCTGTTCTACTAGGCAGATAGGCAGTTGAAGTAGCGACGACAGCGCATCATTCGACGATGTGAAACTGGATTTGAGTGAGCCTGTTAACGTAATCAATACCCAGGAATGGAGGCAACCTTATGTATACAAGAATCAAACGCGTTGTGAGTATGGTTCTGCTGCTCGGCCTTTGCCTGAGCGCAATTCCGGCGGTGGCGCAGGAGACTACCGGCAGCATCGTCGGTATCGTGAAAGATCCGAAGGGCGCAGTGATCGCCGGCGCAACAGTCACCATCACCAGTACGGACAGGAACATTGTAGTCCGTAGCGTTACTACCAATGACGACGGCGCCTATTCGGCGCCTTTCCTTCCGATCGGACACTATGCAGTTGCCGTGGAAGCGACCGGCTTCAAGAAATCCGCAAGGACCGATATCGAACTGAACGTCAATGATCGCCTGACCATAGATGCGACGCTTGAGGTCGGCGCGACCAGCGAAACGATTGAAGTGCAAGCGCAGGCGGTGCAAGTCGAGCTTCAAACTGCGACCGCTGCCGGTTTGATTTCAAACACCGAAGTTCGCGAGCTGCCGCTCAACAATCGCAACTTCATTCAGCTCGTGACATTGATGCCGGGCGTAAGCTCAGGCTTGTCCGATCAGGCGTACATCGGCACCACCAACCCGTTCGGGCAGACCAACACTGTGAGTATCTCGATCAACGGCGGCCGCAGCAGCCAGAATAACTGGACTATCGATGGCGCGGACAATGTCGACCGTGGCTCCAATCTGACGCTGCTCAACTATCCGTCGGTTGATGCGATCGCGGAGTTTAAGGTCCTGCGCAATCACTACAGCGCGGAGTACGGGCGGAACGCGAGCGGCCACGTGAACGTCATCACTAAATCGGGCACTCGCCAATTTCACGGCAACGCCTATGAGTTCTTTCGCAATGACAAGCTCAACGCGAACTCTTATTTCAACAACCTGACCGGCCGCTTCACCACAGACCCAACCGCGAAAGCGCCGGACGTGATCGTTCCATCAGGGGATCCGCGAGCGGGCAAAGAGCGCGTCTCGCGCCCTCTCTTGCGCTACAACAACTTCGGCTACACGATCGGGGGACCTGTCTATATCCCCGGCGTCTACAATACGGACAAGAGCAAGACCTTCTTCTTCTGGTCTCAGGAGTTCCGTCGAGTCATAACCTATGCGAGCAGAACGTCGTCAGTTCCGACTGAGCAAGAGCGCCGCGGGGTGTTTTCGACGCCTGTGTGCCTGGCAACAAATGCTGCCGGGACTGCATGCACTCAGACGGCGACACAGATCAGCAACATAGACGCCGCCGCCGCCGCCTACATTCAGGATATTTACAGCAAGATCCCGTTGCCCAACGCGGGCGGTAATACGCTTGTGGCAAACGTGCGCAACGCCTTCGACCACCGACAAGAGCTTGTTCGCGTGGATCACAATTTCAACACCAGGTTCAACGTGGCGGTCCGGTACCTGCACGATACGATTCCGACTGAGGAGCCGGGCGGACTGTTCACCAACAATCTCGTGCCCGGAATTGCCACCACCAAGACAGATTCTCCCGGGTATAGCTGGGTTATACGAAGCGTTCAGACGCTGCGAGCAAACCTGTTGAATGAGTCGGGCTATTCCTTCTCTTATGGCGCGATCATCAGCCGGCCAACTGGACTTGGAAATACGGAAAACTCTCCCAACGTAGCTGCCGCGATAAAGCTGCCCTTTACCCCGACGCTGCACAGGGTCCCCACCATAGCTCCAGGATACAACGGCGTCACCGGTTTCGGTCCGTATGACGACTTCAATCGCAATCACAACTTCTACGATAACCTGACATGGATCAGGGGCAATCACGGGCTGAAATTCGGCTCGAGCGTCAACGTTTACCAGAAGACGGAGAATGCGGGTGGAAACAATGTAGGAGACTTCACGTTCTCGGCGCTTGCAGCCAGCGCAAGACCCACTGGAACGCTTGCGGCTACCCAGCAGTGGGCTAATTTCCTGCTCGGCAAAGTCGCAACCTTCACGCAAAACTCGCTCGACTTCACCCCCGACGTCCGCGGAAAGCAGATTGAGTTTTATTTCCAGGACGATTTTCGGGTCCGTCCGAATCTCACGCTCAATTTCGGCTTGCGGTATTCGCTCTTTAGGCAGCCCTTCGATGCCAATGGGCAGTTGACCAACTTCGATCCAGCGGCATATAGCCCGGCCAAGGCTTTCCAGATTGATCCGGCAACGGGCAATCGTATACCGGGAACCGGCGACCCGCTGAACGGAATCATTCAAGCTAACGTCAACTCGCCCAACGGGAAGAAAGTGTTGAAGGACAGATACAAAGACTTCGCGCCGGTACTGGGCTTTGCATGGGATCCCTGGAAGGACGGCAAGACAGCCATACGCGGCGGGTATGGCATGAGCTACGATGTGACTCTGTTCGGCATTATCGAGCAGAATATCTTCACCAATCCTCCCCTGATCAGCAGCGTTTCGATCAGCAACACGGTTTTGAGGGATCCGGCGTCGGTGTTGGCCAGCATCTCTGCCGCTCCGGTTTCGCTGCGCGGCACTCCATTCAAGAACAGTACTCCTTACGTGCAGCAGTGGAGCCTCGACGTTCAGCGCGAATTTTTCAAAGACTTCATCGTCGCTGGCGGCTACTATGGATCGAAGGGAACTCACCTTCCAGGCATAGTTGACCTCAACCTCATTCCGCCGGGAGCAGCCTTTACCGCCGGCATCATTCCAGTTGGCCAGCATTTCACTGCTGCCAACACGCCGAGATTGAATGCAATCAGGCCGTTCAAGGGTTATCGATCGGTCAACGCGATTCAGGACTGGTTCAACTCGAACTACAACTCTTTGCAGATCTCGACCGAGAAACGCTTCAAAGGTGGATTCCTGATTAAGACCGCCTACACCTGGTCGCACGCTTTGACCGATGCGCAGACAGACCGGAGCAGCTCGCCGCAGAATTTCTACAATCGCGCTGCTGACTATGGTCCGGCTCAATTCGACCGCCGACACGTCTTCACGCTGAACTACGTGTACGAGATCCCAGCCTTCAAGAGCCATCAAGGATTCCTGGGGAGAACGCTTGGAGGCTGGCAGTTGTCTGGAATCACCAGCGTTTCAACAGGGCTGCCGCTAACCGTGACTACTGCGAACGGCGAAGATCCGGCGGGGCTGGGATTCATCGGGCCCAGCGCTTCAGGCGCGCGTCCAGATGTCATCAATAGCCCGGCACTGCCGACAAATTTTCGCACGAGAACGAAGTTCTTCGATACTTCGGCGTTTCGGGACGTGCCTGCAGGCGTTAATCTTGTGGGAAATTCGCCCCGAGGTGTGGTCCGGGGACCCGGTTATCGGAGGTGGGACCTAACGCTCAGCAAGAAGTTGCAGATTCACGAGAACATGAATCTTCAATTCCGAGCCGAGGCATACAACATATGGAACCATACAAACTTTGATACGGTGAACACCTCGTTAGGCAACACACTGTTCGGGCAAGTGACAGGCACACGGGACCCGCGGCTCATTCAATTCGCTTTGAAGCTTAATTTCTGAGAGACTGATTTCGAAAATTGGGCGTCAAGTTAGGAGCCGTCACAGCCCCGAGCGTGACGGCTCTTTCGCTTTTGGTGCGCCCGGCAGCGTTACTTACTATCCCGACCAGGGAATCGTTAGCTTAATCGCGAGGGCCTCAGTTGCCAGATGGAATCTGAAGGAAGGCGGAACCGTACCGCGGTGGCGTGAGTTGCATGAAGTAGGACTGACTACGATATGTACGAAATGCAACGAGTGAAAGAGACCTAACAGTGCGCCGGAACGCGCACCCTCCTGGGTATTGCGATTGCGTGTTCTCAACTTAGGTTGGGCGGCGTCTGCAGCGGCGCCAGAACTAAATCACCAACAAGAAGAGAGCGACAAGCACTGCCAGCGGAAGCATGATCGATAAGAGAATCCGCCAGCGTGGGCATCTTGGATGAATTATTGAAACACCGCGATAGAAGTTGTATAAAAATCCTATGATCGCAATGTAGAACCAGGCAATGATCAGGAATGTAACTATTCGTTTGGAAGATATATCAGTATGCGTCAATCCCTTCATCAAAGCCGTCGGCGGTAACCAGGGAAGCCCCATCAAGAGCATTGTGAAGAAAGACTGCCGCAACGTCATAGGCACACATTGTAGCTTCCGGATGAAGAACGAACTCCCAAAAACAAAGGAGTACATCGCGGACAAAGCAGCTCCGCCCATCAACAGGAAAAGAGCAGGCTTGCTCTCCACAACCATGCTCTCAAAGCCTTTTCGCAATCCCTCCGTCGCGATAGTTGGTATCCCCAACGCCACACCTGACAGGAACACTACGACCCCCAGCAGCCGAAACAAGCGTCCCCATTCAAGCTCAAAGGTCGCCTCGACTCGGAATGGTGGGTCGTCAGGTCCCCCCAGAAGACGGAGCCAGTCATCAAAAGCAGACTGGAGCGGACTAAGCTGGGGCCGGTTGGCAACCCTACCATTCTCTAGATCAACATCTTCGATCGAGCTTTCGTGATTAGTCATTTGCGTAGCTCCTAGATTTGGATTTGCGCAAGCGCTCCCGCCAATTTACTCATGGATCCTTCCTGATCCCGACAAGGGAAGAGGTCAAGGACGTGCTCAATCAGTGGCGTCCTTTGATCCGGGTCGGAAAAGAGCGCCAAGATCGGGGCGATGAGCGCCAGGCAGTATATGCCCCGGAACCAGGTGGCTGGAGGACAGTGGTTCCGAAGGATTTCCCGCACACGTTGGCGAGAGTCGGGGATCGCGGAAGCCGCGAGACTTGCCGCGCGAATGAACATGGGCTCGTCTTGTCCGCTCGACCGGCTGACAAGATTTTTTCTGATCAACTTCTGCGTTCCCTCGAGCAGTAGGATGAGAATGTTTCTTGGCGATTTCGTCTGGGGCGGCTCGGGGGCTGAGTCAGGTACTCGTTTCAGTTCTGCGATAGCTTGCTCAATGTCACGATCTGCCAGCCGCCGGTAATCGGACACTCGGCTTGCACTGACCCCTGGATCCTCCGCAGAGCTGATTGCGATGCTAGCAGAGAGAAGCAGTTTTCGTATTTCCCGAATCTGTTTGTGAGTGTCATCAAGGACCGCCACGTGGTCGGTGCGAGCTTCGACCGTCTTCATTTGAGTCTCCTTATAGTCACGAACAAGTTTTATTATTCGCTCTAATGCCGCCACGCCAGCGGAACTGAGTACGACCTCTCCTTGCAGGTTTTGGGCAGCTCTAAGCACTTGATCGCTAAAGACCGCCAAGGTATTGAGACTCGCATACTCCGCCCGTGGAGATGTTCCTAAGTAGTCTCTGATCAGGCGAGCATTGGCGCGGTTGGCTTCGACGAGATCCCGAATTTGCTTTGCCTGGGCTTTCATCTTGGCTTTGCTCAGTTCTGCTTCGAGAAGTTTTACTTGCAGGTAAACCTCATCAAGCACCTGCTCACACTGCTTCAAAAGGCCGACTACCACACCCAATTCCCCTTTTGCAGCCGAGAACTGAATCTCGCTCAATAGGTCGATATAGAGGAATAGAGAATCCGCCGGCGAGGCTCCACAGGTTGGATCCACGCCTCCGTCCAGATGAGGCTCTTGATGCGAGAAGGCACTTGACCCCAAGCCTGTGGCAACAATTTGCGCTAGAAATGTCCTGCGTTCGAATCCCTGGTTGTTGTCGGTCAAGTTTGGTGTGTTCTGAGTTTTCATGTTCACCCTCCTTTCCCCCCGCTCCGGTTGCGGTCTTTCTTCCGCGGAATGCATTCTCCTGAGAGAATCCAGGCACCAGGTACGAATGGTGGAAAAGCCTTCGAGTACTTCCCCTGCCCATCTGAGACGAAATCCGACGGCATAGTAATGCATACTCCCGCTGTTTTTCAACCTGTGCAGGAACGCGGGCGGGACCGTTGTGCGATCAACGAAGCATAAGTGGCTGACAGAACACTTACCCGACAGGAGGAGATGGGTTGAGCTTTCTTCTTCTTCACGCACTGGGCCACGTCCAGCGACGCTCACCGAGTTGAATACAACTCGATCACACGAATGAGAGCGCGGCGGCAAACAGCGCAGAACGACTGGCTGCGCGTGAACATTATGCAGTCCACTTCCGGCCGGTAATAGCCTTTGGCCTCGTACATCGCTCCTTCGAAAGCGCCAACCTTTCCGAAGTACTTCTCGGCGGCGAAAAATCGAATCTCGAACTCGCGGTTCTCGCGAAAGAGCGCTTCCATCTCTTCTTCGGGTCGGCCGTCGGCTCGAATCTGCGCGCGTCGCTTCTGATATTCGCGCGAGCGGGCTTCATAAGTCTCCTTCTCCCACGGCGTCGGGATCGGAGTGCCCGAGGCGACCAGGTCTTTCCACTTGAGATTCTTCGGGTCGAGCAGCGCGGTGACGTTAGGCTCCCACGGCTCGGTCTTCACAGTCACCGGCCCGTAGGCGACAGGCGATGTGTAATACTCGTCGGCCAGTCCGGCAAAATGATGGCCAAACTCATGAACGAAGACGTAGGGCGCCTGTTCGCTGTCCGCGGCGACCGTGCTGTACAGGCCGAATATTCCCCCGCCGCCGTAAGTCCGGTTGTTCACAATTATCTCGACGAACTCGTAAGGCGCGAAGGAAGCGATGTCGCGAAAGGCGCGATTGTCGAACGTCAGCACATAACGTTCAGAACCGAATGCGTCATACGTCGCTCCAAGCGGCGAGCGGCGATGCACTCCGCCCGACGGCCGTGAGATTCCCGACTCGACGGCGGCCGGGCAGAGCGCCCACACGTTGAAGTCCTTGCGCCGTTCCTTGAACGGTGACGTCGCGAAGAGCATTTCAATCAGCCGCCGCGCGTCGCTCTCAAACTTCTTCATCTCAGAAGCCGTGTAGCCGTCGCCGAGAATGAGGAAGTCCACGTTCGAAGCA
>JBGPFL010000140.1:0-8633 GCA_041483295.1 Blastocatellia bacterium
CCACCGGCAACGCAATACTGGGGAATTCAATCTTCTCCAATTCGCCTCTTCTCGGGATTGACCTGTGGGATAGTGCAACCGGGGTGACGCCAAACGATAATTGTGACGGCGACGGAGGCGCCAACAACCTTCAGAACTTTCCCGTTCTGACTTCGGTGGCGTCAGCGGGAGGCGTCACAACTATCGAGGGGACGCTCAACAGCAACGCTTCAACCAGCTTCAGAGTTGAATTCTTCTCCAACCCCACCTGCGATCCGTCGGGGTACGGTCAGGGCCAGACCTTTCTCGGCGCGGCTAATGTGACGACTGCCAGCAACTGCGTTGCTGATTTCACCGCCGGTAACGCCATCAAGCTCGCGGTGTCGGTTGGTGCGGGCCAGGTCATTACCGCCACGGCGACTCGACTGGGCGCAACTGGGAACCCCATTGAGACCTCTGAGTTTTCCGCCTGCAAACAACTGCCCGGTTCGGCGAATCTCCCGCCGGTCGCGATGTGCAAGAACGTCACGGCGACGGCCGGGGGGAGCGGCACTGCTAACGCGTCGATTGACGGCGGCTCCTTCGATCCCGATGCCGGCGACACGATCACACTCACTCAAACACCGCCGGGTCCGTACTCGATCGGAACCACCAGTGTGACGCTGACCGTGACGGACAACCACGGTGCATCAACCTCGTGCATGGGAATGGTGACTGTGGCCGGGATCGCGTTTGATATCTGCATTCAGGATGATGTTAAAAGTATCATTCTCAAGTTCAATTCGACGACGGGCGATTATGAGTTCCTCGTCTGCAGCAAGCTTGTACGGTTGACCGGCCGTGGCACGGTGACGGGCTTGGGCTGCAAGATCCAGCTGCACGATTCGGGACCCGATCCGAAGCTGCCCGACCGCGACGTGACTGTTCTCGCAAATCCATGCTCGAAGAGCGCCAGCGCGACAGTGAAAGACTTGGTAGGGGGTAAGACATACTCGCTCAGCGACAGCAACATAACCGACAACACTTGCACATGCCCGTGAGCGGAGGGAGTTCATAGCTTTAGCGGCGTGTGGCTTCTCAAACCGGCATGGAACTTCCGAACTTTGCGATTCGGATTGAGTCTGAACTTCGCATTGAGAAACCGCCCAGCCGAGTCTCAACCCGGGCGCGCGGTGGCCACTTTCAACCGCGATGAGGATTTCATCTTCGCGCGATCGGAACTGAACTTATCACGTGGCAAATTGAACGGCAATTTCTACGCAGAATGCCTGGGCGCGTCCAGGCACTCTGCGTAGAAAAACGCCGCGAGACTGGATTCAAACGTTTGCGTGCCTCCAGTCAAGCGGTCCTCGATGATCAGCGCTCAGAACTGAATGTGCGCCGAGAGCTGCATGTTGCGCGGCGGTCGCACCGCGCTGATCGTTCCAAAGCCATTCCTGTTGACCAGGTTTCCGCTCGCGTCGAACGGCAAATTGGTCGGCGTCGGATCGGTGAGGCTGCGCACAATCAGCGTCGAGTTGATCGAGTCGAACTGTGTGTGGTTGAGCGCATTGAAGGCATCCAGACGAATCTCGAGCTTCGCCTTCTCTGTGATGGCAAAACGCTTCGCCAACGACAGATCCCAACTGTTGATCGGAGAGCGATAGAGGAAGTTGCGGCCCGTTTCCAGTCCCAGGCTTCCCGGCTTCGGCGTCGTGAAGGCGGTGGCGTTGAACTGCCGGTACGGGTCGCTGCTGGTGCCTTTGCCCGGGTCGCCCACGACTGCAATGCGGCCGCCTTCGATAGTCTGCGTCCCAGTCAGCGTGTAGGCCGAGATGCCGGGGACCGTGAACCCTATGTTGTAGGGCGCACCGGTCTGGTAACGGTAAATCCCCGACAACTGCCATTCGTTGAGCGCGTAGCCGAACAGCTTGTTGGTGGTCGCTCTGGGCAGTTCGTAGACCCAGCTGACGTTAAAGTTGTGCCGCCGGTCGAAATCCTGCGGCCCATAATTCGCGGAGCGCTGATTGCCGTCAATGCGCGGTGCGCCGAAGCTGTTGATGCCCGGCAGGTCCTGGCCCTGCGTGCCGAGCGCCTTGCTCCAGGTATAGTTCACACCAAGCAACAGCCCCTTCTGGAAGCGACGGTTCAACGAGGTTTGCAGCGAGTGATAGTTGGAGCTTGAAGCCGGCTCGATGTACGAGATGTTCCCGAAACCCTGAAACGGACGCAGGAAATCCACCGGCAGCGCAGTTGCCCCGGGCACTGTGCTCGCAGCCAACGTGGTGTCCTGATTTGCGCCAGATAGGCCGCGCCGTACGCCGGAGCGTTGAGGTTGCGCCTCTGCAGCAGGTGTGAACCCACCGTGCCGACGTAGGAAACATCCAGCACCGACTCGAGCCACAGCTTGTATTGCACGCCGATGTTGAACGCATAGGTCGTCGGCGAGTTGCCCTGACGGTCATAGGCGACAAGCGACGGCGGCGCCAGCAACAGTGGCCCCGTACCGATGTCCTGCAGCCGTCCGAAGTTGAAGGTCGGTTCCAGCGTGGTCGGGGGATTCCTCACCAGATCGAACACAACGTTGCCCTGCGGCCGGTCGTAGAACATGCCGACACCGCCGCGGATGACGATGTTCTGCTTGCCGCTGACGTCATAAGCGAAGCCGAAGCGCGGTGCAATATGGATGCCGCGATTCTTGTACAACCCCTTCTCGATGCCTGCGCCGGCCTGGACCACGCCGTTGAGCAGCTTGCCCGAGTTGGGCACGATCCGACCGATGTAAACAGCGGCCAGCGTCTGCCCCGTTACCGGATCCACCGCCACTCGGTTGCCCGCCGCGTCCTTGCCGGGCCTGTACAAACGTGGCGCGTCGGCAGCGTTGAAGCGATCGGGCAGGAAGTTCGCCGTCTGCAGATCTTCGTCGTACTGCGGCTGGATGATGTAGAAGCGCATGCCGTAATCGAGTGTCAGCCGGTTTGACGCCTTCCAGTTATCCTGCGCAAACCATTCCAGGTTGTTGTAGCGGTACCGTAATAGTCTCGCTGGCGGCGCCCACCTCGATCATCACGTCGCCCAGCGCCAGCCTGTCGTTGGCCACCAGCGCGAGGCCGGCGCGTTGAAGCTTCTTGAAGCCTTTCGCGTCCACCGATATGGTGTAGGTGCCTGGGGGCACTTGTGGGAAGACGAACCGACCTTCTTTGTCGGTCGTGGCTGTCAAGGAGAAGCCCTTTGTTTCGTCGGCCACGGTTACCGTCGCGTTGGTAATGGCGGCCTGCTGTTGGTCAATGACACTCCCAGCAATCGAGCCACTCGTACCTTCGTCTGCGCCCGGCCAGCCCGGAGCACACGCAGATTGAGCGTGCCATCCTCCTGCTCACAGCGGGACACCGTGAGGAGCAGATGCGGACGACAGCGGGGACGACAAGTGAAGTACCATGGGATTGGTCGGCGGATGGGAAGTGGATACTGGCAGGGTCCGACCGCCAGCCGCCGGGGCGGTGATCCGTTTCGCGTGACGGCGTTTCAAAGCCCCGGTCAGATGATCTTGCCTGACGTCGGAATTATGGAGATGGCGCTCGCCGCCGACCGGCTCATCTTGCCAATCCGGGAAGTTTCCGGAGGGATCTGGATTCTGGAGAACGTGGGCCGGTAGTCATTCGAGTAGCCGCTCGATCAGGCTGACGAGCATTCGGCGCGACGAAGTCGGGTATCAGGTCCGCCGATCCCGCTGCCGGCATCATTGGCGCTTCAATCATCCCGCTGGTGGTGTAATCAACAGGCACCACTCGATAGCGGTAGATCATGCCGTGGTCGCCGACGACATATCCACGGTCGCGCCGGGGCAGGCTGAATGCATTCACTCTCGTCGGAAACTTAATCTCGCGCACAGCCCAACGCTTTCCTCCATCAACCGTATAATTGAAAGGACCGTAGGGCGCTACTGACCATCCAACGTGGCGATCGGCAAATTTGATCTCTGGCTTGCCGCTACCGTCCGTCCCGGCCATCCCGCGCCAGGTCTGCCCACCGTCTGTGGTGCCAAAGAACTTACCGTCCCACAAACGAACGAACCCGGTTTCTTCATCGGTGAAAAAGACGTCTCCTTCGTGGCTGCTCCCGCCGGGCAGAACTGTCCAGACCTTCCAGCTTGACCCTCCGTCTTCGGTCTTCGCCACGAAGACCTCCTTTACCTGAGGTGACTCGCCAATGGCATAGCCCACATCCCGTGTCGGGAAATGCAGGCTGTTGAAGTGACATCCTGCTTTTCGGATCAACCCCTCAACCTCGACCGTGGTCTCGCAGGCGAAGACTTCTTTCCAGGTCCGACCTGCGTCCACAGTTCGTAGAATCTGGTTTCCGGTTGAAGTGAATCCGACTGTAGGCGAGGTGAATGCGTAGTCGCCGCGGTGCTGCGGGACGGTGCCGCTCACTTCCCAGGTCTCGCCATCTGTGGTGCGGAGCAATTTGTGGTCTCCGGGGCTCGCAGGTTGCACTGCGAATCCGTGCTTTTCGTCCAGGAAACGCAGTTGGCCATACGTTTGTTCGCTGGACTGCACGTCGCCGAGCTGTATGCTCCAGGTATCACCGCCGTCCTTCGTATGAAGGATCACGCCGCCTTTCCGGTAGCCCACGGAGCCCGACAGCCAGCCTACCTTGTCGGTTACGAAGAAGACGTCAGTAAACTGCAGGTCTCCCTTGTAGCTGACTGGCTCGAAGATGGCTTTGTAGCGAGGCCGCTTTTTGGAAGTCGTGCGTTTCTGCTGGACTCCGGTTGCTGAGATGCTCAGAGTCAGTGAAATGATCAACGACAGGAGTACAGACCTGCGGGTCGATTTCATGGAATAGGTCATCGTCAAACTCCTTTCAGCCTGCCTCCTGCCTCTCATTCATTTGCTTTGAGGTCCTCACGCACCGGCTGGCGCCACAGTGTGTGTGCTCTGACTGCGTTAAAGCCATAGGTGGGAAGCCCAGAGATCTGCACCGGTTTCCGTCCTTGTCTGTGATCCACACCGTTACCCCGCAGACGGCCGAATGGGCCCCTCTATCAAGGCCTGGTCCCTGCGGTCTGACTTCCGGACATTCGCTCTCCGGGGCGTCACTCACTTTTCTTGTTCTCGGATCCGTTGATGGTAGCGATGATCAGGACGACTATCACCAGAATTGCCGCTATCGCCTCCAAGCCCTCTTTCGTTTCTATTAGGAACTCATCCCAGCGCGGGTTCGGGCTGTGTGTCTGCATAATGGCATAGCCGGCGGCGTTATTGATGACGTTCGGCGGCAACTCCTCACTCCAGTTGACCCTCCTGTCGTTGGACGCTCCTGGTACGTCGGTCCCGTTAACGCCGTACTTCTGTGCCTTTGTCTTGTGCAGGACATTGCCATCCTTGTCGGTAATGAACACCGTCACGCCCCCTGTGAAGCCTTCCATGTGTTTCCCCGTCCACGTATGAGTCACTGCGTCGAGGCGGCCCGAGGCGGATATGGTGATACTTGTTTCCATGTAACGGTGATCTCCGAGGTCATCCCTCCTGGATCCTACTATGGGGAAGGGGGTCACCAGCGCCTCGTCGCCTTGGGCATCCATATAGGCCACCTGGCCGGGCTTGTATACCTTCGACGCGGTGTTGACCTTGAGTTGGAAAGTTTTCTGCTCAAAGCCGGGAGCCGCGCTTACGGGACTGCTCCCGCTCTTCGCATTCGCGCTTCGAGGGATCAGAGCAGTCACATAGAGCATTCCCTGACTCTGTTCGAAGCGACTGACGGTGCCCTTGATTGTGAATCTCTTGGCGGCTGTCCTCGCATCTAGCGCTCCTCGACCGATCTGGCCATAAGCCAGAGTGGTCGCTACAAGGGTGCCGGCCACCGCACTCCTTGCCACATTCCACGGGGTCATTCTGCTGTTTCTCATGGATCTTTCTCCCTTTCGCTGTCGCCGCCCCAACCGGTCATTGCAGACGGCGGTTACTATAGTCGACCGCTTCTCCCACCTGCTCCGGGCGCCGCGTGTTGCTCGGAACCTGGTCGTGGGTTACAATCAGCGCCGCAACAGGGTCTTCCGAGCTGCACATCATCGCACCTGTCGACCGCACCGCCGACAATACCCAGAAGCGGTTCAGAAGTCCTTAAACGAGGCTTAAATCTTCGATTAAATGTTCCTCAAACGGTTCTCAAATCCGTTTATGAAGCAGCAGGCAGACCACTTCTATGAGTTCGGCCCGTTCCGCATAAGCGCAACGGATCGCCTGCTGCTGCGCGACGGTCAGCCCGTCGCCCTGACATCGAAGGCATTCGACACCCTGCTGGTGCTCGTCCAAAGGAGCGGGCATCTGGTTGAGAAGGGCGAATTGATGGAACGGGTCTGGCCCGATACGTTTGTCGAGGAAGGCACTCTAGTCCAAAACATCTTCACGCTGAGAAGGGTCCTCGGAGAAGCTCAGGGCGGGCATCAGTACATAGAGACCATTCCGAAACGCGGCTACTGCTTCATCGCCCCGGTCCGAGCACTGCAGGCCGGGTCCCCTCGTCTGATACTGGAGGAGCATACTGTATCGAACTTCGTCATAGAGGAAAACGAGGGCTCGATTGATCCTGACTCCTTGATAAAAAGCGGCGCAGTCGGCGCCAGGGGACTCCAGTCGGCGGCCTCGGCCGAAAACACTTGGCGCGCCACAGCAACAAAAACAAAGCGGAACAGCAGTCGGAGAACGCTGGTTTCAGTTGGCGCTCTGGTGTTACTTGCGGTCGCCGGCTTCGGTTTGTACAAGCTCGCCCGTAAGCAGAAAGGTGCAATACCGGCTGGCTTCTTTCAAACGTCCAGGATCAGCAAGCTCACCAGGAACGGCAAGTCCGTTGAAGCCGCTATCTCGCCTGACGCCAAGTACGTCGCTTACGTTTTGGACGACGCAGGAGGGCAGAGCCTCTGGCTGAGACAAACCGCAGGGGCAGGCAACGTTCAGATCGTGCCGCCCGATGAGGGCCGGTACCTCGGTCTCACTTTTTCACGCGACAGCAACTGGATCTACTACGTGAAAGAGAACGTGCTCTACCGGACACCGGCTCTTGGCGGCGCTTCGCAAAGACTGATATCAGGGGTAGGTAGCGCCGTAGCGCTTTCTCCCGACGGCAAGCGGTTGGCCTTTGTCCGCGGAGATACATCGCGCGGCGAGAGCGCGCTTATCATCGCGACTCTGGATGGCGGCCAACAGACTACGGTTGCGACGCACAAGCCGCCAGACTATTTCAGATCAACAGCCTGGTCGCCTGATGGCAAGACCCTCGTCTGTTGCGCTGCAACCCGAGCGGGCGACAGGGTCATGACAGTGGTCGAAATCGATCTGGAAAGCGGCCAGGAAAAACCGCTCACCTCAAAAGGGTGGTATTCGATCGGAGGGCCGGCCTGGATTTCAGATGGGACTGGTCTGGTTGTGGCCGGCAGAGGCGAGGCCTCGAGCCCGGCTCAGATATGGCACGTCGCATTTCCGTCGGGTGAGGCGCGACCGCTGACCACCGACCTGACCAATTACGGAAGCGCGGGCCTCTCCTCGGATTCGAGAACAATGGTGGCTGTTCAGCATGAAAGGCGAACAAACCTATGGGTTGTGCCGGACGGCGACGCGGGCCGAGCCAGGCAACTGACAACCGGAACAGGCAACGATGACCATCCGCGTTGGACGACGGATGGTCTCGTGGTCTTTAGCTCTGAGGCGGGGGGCAGCCGCGACATTTGGATCGCAACATCGGACGGAAGCAGCAGCCGGCAATTGACCTTTGATTCTCTCTTGAACCACTCGCCCGCAATTTCAGCAGATGGCCGTTTCATCGTCTTCGTCTCGGAACGCGCAGGCGCTCGCAGCCTTTGGAGGATGAATGTCGAGGACACCAGCTTAAGGCAACTCACTTCGGATGCCTTTGACCTGGACCCGTGCTTTTCGGCGGACGGCAAATGGGTAGTCTACGCGAGCTACCACTCGGGCAAGCCCACGCTCTGGAAGGTGAGTGCCGAAGGCGGAGACCCGGTCAGGCTGACTGACAAGCTTTCCCGGCACCCTGTCGTGTCGCCTGAGGGGAAGTATATAGCGTACTACCACTGGGACGAGCAGCCCAACTCGTCTGCCAAGATTGCAGTCATCCCGTTTGCTGGCGGGCCCCCGGTCAGGACGTTCGACTTTACCGGCGCGTCGCCGATCGAGTTTCGATGGACACCTGACGGCAAGGCCATCACCTACGTGGTCATCGAGAGCGGCGTGTCCAACATTTGGAGCCAGCCCTTGAGCGGGGATTCGCCCAGACGGCTAACCGATTTCAAGTCTGATCGAATATTCTTCTTTGACTGGTCGCGGAATGGAAACAACCTGGTCTGCTCGCGGGGCGCGCAAACGAGCGATGTCGTCCTATTCGGCGATCAGCGATGACTCGTTCCCACGGCGACACTCACCGCCCGCCCTAGAGACGAATCGTAACGGTCGCCCTCACAACGATTTACTTCTTTAAGAGCGCATTCTTGTCCAGAAACGCGAGCACTGCGTCATTGAATTGCTTCGGCTTCTCCATCATCAGGAAGTGACCCACGCCCTCCCACATCTGGAAATCGACGTGCGGCGCGATGCTGTGATAGAACTGCTCGATGTCCGGGGGATAGAAAGGTGACTTGGCCATTATGGCCAGAACCGGCA
>JBGPFL010000141.1:0-8607 GCA_041483295.1 Blastocatellia bacterium
CCTCTTTGAGTGCAAAGGACCGCACCACTGGCAAACGTTAGACGTAAAACGCGCAACGCGAAACGTTCATTCCCCGGCCCAGTGTTGAATTAAGGCAAACGGGCCAAGGTGCGGACCGGGATTGTTGAGTGCGGTGCGAAGCGCAAGCGCGAGGACCCGGCGTGTATCTTCCGGAACGATGATCGCGTCTACGAAGCCGCGAGCCCCGGCATAGCGAGCATCCAACTCGCGCTCGTACCTGGCCCGCACGTCGTCCATCTCCTTCTGCATTTCGGCGCTCGGTGCGCGGCCCTCTC
The DNA here is from genome assembly GCA_041483295.1 of Blastocatellia bacterium. Lineage (GTDB taxonomy): Bacteria > Acidobacteriota > Blastocatellia > UBA7656 > UBA7656 > DASYSA01. The sequence continues at coordinate 297 of JBGPFL010000141.1, forward strand.
GTTCGAGCTTCTCCAGGTCGGCGCTGAAGAGCGCCATCACCGCGGACTCGCCCTCCATCACACCCATTCGACCGGCCGGCCACGTGAAGATGAAATCCGGGTCGAACCCCTGCCCAGCCATCGCGTAATAGCCCGCCCCAGAAGCGTGGTTTATGGTCAACACCAGTTTCGGGACAGTAGCGGTTGCCATCGCTTCCACAAATCGCGCCCCGGCCCGGATGATACCTGAGTGTTCGGCTTCGCTTCCGACCATAAAGCCGGATACATCCTGCAGGAAGAGCAGCGGCGTCTGATGGCGATTGCAGGTGTCGATGAAATAAGCGACCTTTTCCGCAGAGTCGGTGTATATGATTCCGCCAAACTTGGGCGGCTTGCCCGCAGGTCCCCGAATGAGCCCGCGCTGGTTAGCTATGATGCCAACCGGAAGGCCCTCGATACGCGCATGCCCGGTTATCATCTCCTTAGCGTAATCGGCTTGAAACTCGTCTATCATTCCCCCGTCCAATAGACAGGCCAGCACGTCGCGCATATCGTACGGCAACCGGTGGTCTCCGGGAAGAATGTCATACAAGTCGGTCAATGGACGAGCGGCCTCAGACGCTTCCTTGATCTGCGCTCGCGGGGACGGCGGAGGTGTCAGCTCGCTTACAAACTGGCGCAGCTTCGCGATGCATTCCTCATCATTCCTGGCGCGATAGTGAGCAACCCCCGATGTTTCAGTGTGAGTTCGCGCGCCCCCAAGCGTTTCACTGTCGATAATCTGGCCAACGGCGCCCTTGACGAGATTTGGCCCGCCCAACCCCATGAACGAGGTACCTTCCACCATAATCATCAGATCCGAAAGCGCCGGCAGGTATGCACCGCCTGCCACGCAGGGACCCATGACCGCCGCCAGTTGCGGCACTCTCAGAATGCGGCGCATAACCGAGTTGTAGAAGAAAATTCGTCCGCCGCCGTACTGTCCCGGGAAGACTCCGCTCTGATAGGGAAGATTCACGCCCGCCGAATCAACCAGGTATATGATCGGCACGCGACATCGCATTGCAAGCTCCTGCGCGCGGAGGATCTTCTTCACGGTTTCGGGCCACCATGAGCCTGCTTTCACCGTTGCGTCGTTGGCGACCACTACAGCTTCGCGTCCCGATACCCGTCCGAAGCCCGTGACTACGCCGGCAGCCGGAGCCTGACCTTCGTATTGGTCGTAGGCAACGAGCAATCCCAGTTCTTGAAAGCAAGAGCCATCGTCGAAGAGTAGACCTATGCGTTCGCGTGCGCTCAGCTTCCCCTTATCGTGTTCGCGGGCAATGCGAGCAGCACCGCCGCCTTCGCGAAGGCGCGATTCAAGGGCCCTAAGTGCGCTGACTAGTTGTTCGTGACGTTCGCGGTTAGCGGTGACAGTGGGACCGTCCATAATGGGTTGAGGTGGTTCAAGCGAAGTGCAAGCATAGCAATGCGCCCTCGTTCGTGACAAGCGTGATGGTGAGGAGCAGGAGAGCGTTGCGGCTGAGCGCGATGTGCAGAAGATCCGGGGCGCAAGGCAGGTGCCCCCAAGAGATCCCTTACCCTTTGCGCTGCTTGTTGCGAGAAGGAGCCTGCTTCTGGAATAATCTCAGTACCCGTGTAAGTCTGCGCATCAGTGGCGTCGCCCGGATGGACGCCTCTATCGGAATATCGCAATGCAGCAAGCAGGCAGTTTGTCGCCAATTTCAACCCTGGTCACAGTGTCCTTGCTCTTAGCAGTGGCCTTGATCGCCGATATCTCTCTGGCGCAGTCTAAGGGCGTTCCGTCCGGAGCGAGGCGGAGCGTAACGCTGAACGTCATTGTCCATGCACCGCCCGGAAAGCAGGTCTCGAAAGACGATTTCGATCTTTACGATGCGAACGTGATACAGGAGGTCGAGAACTTCGGCAGACTGGATGTGGGTTCGCGTGTCGTGCTGCTGGTCGATAGCAGTGCGAGCCTCAAGGTCGAGTCTACAGCGCTTCAGAAGGCGGTGCTGGACGTTGTGAATGAGCTCTTTTCGGACGACCAGATGATGGTCGTTGGGTACAACGAGGTCCCCGAAATCATTGAGGAGATGACTCCGGATTTGAGCAAGCTACAGGCGACGCCGAATAAGCTCGTGCGAAAAGGGTTTCCGAATCTCTTCGACGCGCTGATCGCCGTGTCCGACGCCTTCGTGCACCAGGCGAAGACGGGCGTCGAAAAGCGCGCAATCATACTGATCAGCGACGGCTACGATAGCGATAGCAAGACCAAGTTCGACGACGCGCTCAATGAACTTCAGGATGCGAACGTCGTCCTTTATGCGATTCAGGCGCCCGACCGCACTCGAGGCTCTCTCGTGCGCGGTAAGCCCAAGCCCCCCAGCGCGCTCGCGCAACTTACGGGAGGCACGGGAGGAGCTATCTTCCCGTTCGATAAAGCGAGTGAAGCAGCGAGGAGTGTCTCTGAGGATCTGAGAAACAACTGGTACCGGCTCGTCTACACACCTTCAGGAGTCAACACCATCAACACGCGGCGACTGCTCCTGATGCCCCGGGCTAAGGGGCTCGAACTGCGTACAAAGGGATCGCATCCGGGGCGTTATCATTGACCCATGTTCTCAGTCCATGCGTCCCAAAAAGAAAAAGGCATCGGGTTTTAATCCGATGCCTCTTGGCCCCTCAGGTTGTATCTTGCGAGCATCCTTGGGTGGGTGATGCCCTAATTGCTGATCGTCTAGCTGAGCAACCTACGTGCCGTGGTCCATTTCGATCCTAACCTCCGCAACTAATTGTTGCAATAATACGATCCAACTCATGCCCCAAGCATACAGTTGTCCTATTCCGAGTGTTCAAAAAATGGGACACTTCTGCCGAACCGTGCAGGTATAACCTACAGAAGCGCCTCATCCGACGGTTCCTGGCTTCGCTTCGACCGCCAGTGCTGCTAAGGCGTTTCGATGGGAAATCGCCAGCAGGACTCCGAGCATCGCAAACGAGGTGATCAGAGACCAACCCCCGTGACTGACGAATGGCAGAGTTATTCCCGTCATTGGGAGCAGTCGAAGCACCCCGCTGATGTTGACCAGAGCCTGAAATCCTACAAACCCGGTCAGCCCCGCGGCCAGCAACTTGGTGAACATATCGGCGGCGCCAATGCTTATCGCGCTCCCGGCAACGATGAAAACCCCGATCGCCATTAGTAGAGCGAGCGCTCCCGTCAACCCCGTCTCCTCTGCCAGCGCCGCGTAGATGAAGTCAGAGTCGGAAACCGGAACCGTCTCAGGAAAACCAAGTCCAAGACCCTCGCCAACCACGCCGCCCTCGTGAACGCCGAACAGACCTTGAGATTGTTGGAAGACCTTGTCGGCCCACGCCTCGTTGTTGCGCTGCCTGATTTCCTGTGCGGTCATGAGATCAGCGTTGACGTTTTGGGCTTTGAGGTAGCGCTCATAGTCTGTCTTCCACCACCACGTATCTGGCGGCGGCGGCTCCCACGTGTGGGCCCATTGATAGAATCTGAAGTACACCCGACGCGGAACTCCAAACCCTGTCTTCGCGCTCGACGCCAGAGAGAACATTCCAAAGATCATCGCCACAATCACTAGGGCGTATACCAGCTGGGCCTTCTGCCGGACAGCCACGACGTAGAGCATCACGTATACGCCGAAGAAGACCAGCATCTGGCCAAAGTCGGAAAGGGCGAAGAAGGGAACTACCGGCATTGCGGCGATGGCGCTAAATGGCAACAGGTAACGGGCCGGCGGCAGTCCCCATCTGGTGCGGCTCAAATGCCGATAGGTGTCGGCAAGCATTCCCGCGAAGCTCACAAGGAACAGTAGTTTCACTCCCTCCCATGGAGTCGTTTGGCCGAGGAACTTTCCTTCCTCGCTGAATAGGAGCACTATCAGCGCAAACGGTATGAGCGTCGCAATTCCTATTAGTAGAGCGTGGCCTTGGAGCCACAAAAGCACCCGATCACTCTTAAAGGCTCGGAAGCCGATGGCCAGAGCGAAGAGTGCTGCGATCGGAATGTAGGTATTCACAGACGTGAGCGCGTTTCCGAGCGTGAACCGATCGTCCGATACCGGTTGCGTCGAAGCACTCTCAGGCTCGTTAGCCGGATCCCCAAACAGGAACTTCTTCTTTTCGTCATCGTAGCCAATCCTGATATTGTGCAACCTCGTGGCCTGGGCCTTAGTCTTTCGCGCCGCCGCCCGAGTGCCTCCGGCCGCTCCATACTCCGGATCCGAGAAGAGCCGATACTGAATCAAGAGCCCGAACGCGAACAGAAACACAGCGGCCGTGAGGAGCATCATTTCCCCTCGATATCGTTGGCCGCGAGTTAGCCAGAAAAAGACCCCGGCTATGGGCACAAAGAACGCGAGGTCGCGTCCGGCGACGATCTTGCTGGGATTGAACCCTCGGAGATGCCCGGACCAGAGGATCGCAACATAGCCGACAAACGCAAGGCCAAAGATTACGATGATCGCAACCAGATGAAGCGACGGGCTAGTGCGAGCCAAGCGGCTTTTCGGCCTTTCCATTGTTCGTTTCTCGTTTCTCGTCTCACGTTTTTCGTTCAACGTTTCTTTCGCTTAGGTGTGGTTCCTACTTGAGTCCAGAGCGTCTTACCAGAAAACCAGAAACGAGAAACGTTAAACGAGAAACGTCTTTGCCTAGTCGCCTCCGGCCAGATATCCAAGCGCCGCGGCCTTCTCGATCAGTTTCACCGCGATCGGAGCGGCGGAATGGGCGCCCTGACCGCCGTTCTCCACCATGACCGCATAGGCAATTCGAGGGCTGTTAGCCGGCGCAAAGCCTATGAACCAGCTATCCGTTACTCCAATGCGCTTTGTGTGTTGCTTGCCGCTGCTGTCAACGAATACGACGGGGTTCCCCCCGCGATCATACGAGGTCACCTCACGATCAGCCGTGCCGGTCTTGCCTCCTGCCGTGAGCCCTCGGTCGAGCGATGAAAACGCCCCTGCTGCCGTTCCGGATTGAACGACCAATCGCATCAGACCGCGAAGTTGGGCCGCAGACTGCGCCCTGATGAACTGGCTGATAACCTTTCGTTTGCCGCCCAATTCGAATGTGGGAGCGACGTAGGCGCCGTCGGCGCTCGCCACAGCCGAGGCAATCAGAGCCATCTGAATCACGGCCACGTCGTCGAAGCCCTGACCGATTGATTGCAAGGCAATGTCGTAGGGCGAGGCGCTCGAAGAGAGGTTCATTTTCTGCAGTGGGGGCGCGAAGATCAAGCTGAAGCTCTGAGGGTCGCCGTGCTCAATCTGCCAAAGCTCTGCGCTGTTCGAGGATTGGTCATCAGGTGAGACGGCAAAGTGGAGCCGTTTCGCATAATCGGATAGTCTCGAGCGGCCCAGCTTTAATCCAAGTTGAGCGAAATATTGATTGCACGAATGTTTGAATGCATCGGCAAGCCCGATAGAACCATGAACCTCGCCACCGTAGTCTCTTATCGGCCTCACGGAGCCTGGTGGGGTGAAGCCCTCCGCCCGACAAGTGAAGACTTCGCCGGAAACACCGGCGTCGATCGCAGCGGCTGCAGTGAAAGTCTTGAATGTTGATCCGGGCCTATAGTAGAAGGCCGGTCCGCCGGATACCAAGGTGCCAAGCGCCCGATTTACCAGCGGGCTGATGTCTTGAGCCGTCTCAGCCTGTTGGCTCATCCGCCGCCACGTGCTCTCCTCGGTTACGGTGCGTGGGTCGAAGCTCGGGGTCGAGGCCATTGCAAGCACTTCGTTGTTGGGTAGCAGGAGCACAATGGCGGCGGCCGGTTTGCGGGTGCCGACCAAGAGCTCGAACGTCTCGCGCTGCAGCTTTGAGTCTATTGAGAGCTTCAGATCCTTTCCAACCGACCCAGCCGAAGTTACTCGATTGAGAGGGCTTGCTGGTTCTGTCAGCCACCGACGAAAGGCGAACTCGATGCCGCCGGCGCCAAAGACGAAATCAGAATAGCCAGTGAGATGTACCGCCGCCTCTCCGAGGGGATATTCACGACTAATAGTCCCGGCATCGTTTCTGTATCTAATCAGAGCGCTCTCCAGCTTGCCGCTGCGGTCCAGGACCCAGCCCTTGAGTCCGCTCTCCCCGAGGCGGCGATTGCGAGCATCAAGCCTCTTTGAGCGGGTAAACTGGTCGGTGGAGTCCGCCTTGAATACCCAGTATGAATGGAAACCGAAGACGACAACGAGAAGAACTACGAAGCCCATTCTCAGTCCGCGGATCCAGCGATTGGTTGCTGTAGGTCCAGAGGCTTTGCCGGCAGGCGGAGCGGCTTCTTCAGGGGCTGGGGGATTTCGGTACCTCCAGGCTGTCCAGAACAGGAGCAGCATAAGGAGCAATCCCGAGGACGTGGCGATGAGGGTTAAGAAGAACGGAATCAACATTCGGCTCTTACTCTAGGGCAAGACAGGCAAAGTCAGCAAAGGTTGTAATTCTTGAGAAATTTGATCATCCTGGTTTGTACTACGAGTTGAATGGCTGAGGTGTTCACGCAGGCAGGCCTGTGGTGGATTCTAATCCATATCGGATACATAAGACTTCTTATCAGACGCACTTACTGTGTCCTGTTGCTATCGCTATTCTTTTCTTTAGGTGTTATGCCCGTTGTTCGCCTGGAAGCCTCGGACCACCCGCTCCAGCACTATCTTCTCTAATACTATGCTTGCCTGGTTAACCAGCGTCACCAGCGCGTCGATGCCTACCAATTCCCGCATGTCCGGGTAGTTGTCTCCATACAGGATAAACACCGGCTTGTCATTACACATGATAGGGAGCGCAAACCCGATCAGATCCCGCCCGTTCCCTCCGATATGACGCAGCATCTCTGTATGCCAGTAACTCTCCGCTATTCTTCCGATAAACGGTTCGCCCTTGCGCACCACGTTGTCAAACAGGCTCTTTCCTCCCAACGGTATCGTTATCTCCCGCACCCTCTCATCCGCGTTCCTGTGGTCCAGACTATCGACATCAATTCCAAACTGGCCTAAACCGCAAATCTCAGCCTCCTTGACCACAAACAGGACCCCACGGCTGACGACCTCGCTCGCGTATCTCATGATCAGCAGACTGACCTCGGCCTCAAACGAATGCGACCGCAACTCGGCGAGAAACGAATAGAGCGACCGATCATCATCATTCGAAGTTCCATGGCTCCATGTTCGCGGTGAGGACGACGACGCCATCACGCCCGCGTGACGACTCCCATGCGTTTCGCTTTCTGAAAAGGGTTCGAAGCCCCCTGGGGGCCGGTCGTCGCTGTCCAGCAATTCCCTCAAGCCCATTTCGGGATGCTCGAGTCCCCTCCTGGATCCTTCATCTCTTTCGGTGGCCGCTTCTAAAAGAACCTCCCCTATGTCCAGGCCCTCGTCCAGCCGGACATCAGTCATCGCGTCCTGGAAGCCTGCCTGATTCAGGGCAATACCGAAGCGTCCTCTCTCCAGGCAGACCAGCGCCGCGACGACGTTCTGTATATGCCGTTTCGCGGCCAGTTCGACTTCTCGCGCCGTCATTACCCCGCTCTCGACAAGAAGAGTCTCCAGCGTCCAGACGTCGGTCTCCCCGCCGCCAACGCGTCTCAAGTCACCAAGCACGTCCGAGGTTACAACGTTTTCCTGGATCAGCCGGTCAGCGAACGTGCCTCCCGGGCGAAGCGAGGCCTGAGTGATCCGCCCCTGCTCGATCACGATTCGCCCATTCATTACGCCCGCCTCAAGCGCAAGGGTCCCTGTCTTTCGGCTGAGCGCCAAGATCTGCAGTATGTCGGTTAACGGGAAATCGCTTAAATCACCGGTTAATTCCATACTCTGGCCGTTACTTTCCTAGAAACTTGAAGATCAGTTCCCGCAGCTTTATCATCGAGATCGGCTTTGATAGATATGCGTTTGCACCGATGCTCATTCCCAGCGATATGTCTTCATCGGCGCCCTTGGTGCTGATAATTATTATCGGCAAATCGAATTTCAACTCGTCCCGGACGCGCCGCACAAACTCAAGCCCGTCCATATTAGGCATTCGAATATCAGTCAGGACAAGGTCGAACGTTACGTTCTTCACCTTGTTCAGCGCATCTTCTCCGTCGATTGCTTCAGTGATGTTTGACTGGGCAATGCCATCCACTCTTGCAAGGCTCATACACAGCAGTTGCCTGAATGTCGCCGAATCGTCCACTACAAGTAAGTTCTTCTTGGGCCGTTCCATGCACTCCTCCTCTTCATCTCACGCGAAGTAAACTCATGAATCCCTCGATGGTCTTCAGCTTTCGATCGGCGACGGCATAGAGCTTCGAACTGACCAGGGC
>JBGPFL010000142.1:0-8602 GCA_041483295.1 Blastocatellia bacterium
CCAGGACAGGATCAATGATCAGCGGCCTGCTTCTATCGTAGGCGCCGACATCAAAAGTGACGAGTGACGAGTGACGAGTGACGAGCGACCGGTTCTGAGCTTGACTCTTGTTTTGGCGGACCAAGTACCGCGCCGGAACAAACCGCCGTGCGCCGTCGACCTCTTGATAGGCAGTCGGCTTATGTTGCCGTACGTCGCCGTTCGCTGTCTTCAGAACGAGGTCGCCGCTGGAATCGAGCCTCATCGAATTGGCGCCTTCAAACTCAAGCGCGATTGCCCTGTAATCGGCTCCAGGAGCCACGTTAAAGTCATACTCAAGCTCGCGTTGATTGCCGTAGTAGACGAGATCAATCCCTCCGTAGATGTTTTCATATTCGACTCTGGCATAACTGGAAACATCTGTGCTCCACTTTGCGTGGTCGCCTATGAAGTAATTTGAGCGGCCCGGCAATTCATCAATACCGCGAATGCGGCTCTGGGTGTTTGTGCCGATTAACTTCATTCGCAGCACATCAGTTCTCATGGACCTGGTGTCGGAGGCAGTGGCCGGTAGCCATTGGCCGGAGGCAGTGCTCAGCGGCCAGTGGTCAGTGGCGAGGGCGGATGGCCTCGCCTTCTGGTTTTTTACTTCTGACCTCCGACCTCTGACTTCTGACTCCTGATTTTTCAGAGTCATTACTGCTTCCGTCGGAGTCAGGTAGAGGTTGTATCCGCTGCCACGCGAGAAGAATTTGACCTGCGAATCGAGCTGACCCCGATTGTCCTCGAAGCTCAAAGGAAACTTGTCATCAGCATCACTTGCGGTTGGTCCTATGTTCTTCGGCCTTTCAACTGAGATTGGTAAGCGGTTCGCTCGAGACTGCCCTCCTGGCGCCGACCACTGTGCACCGACAACAGAACAGAGAACGAGCGCACACATCAGACGGTGGAGCGCGGTCTTTACTCGCTTTCTTGCCATAGGTTTGAGGCGGTAGAAACAGAGGACAAATAGACCGAGTGGAGCGACCATCAGGCTTGTTCGAGTAATTGAAAGAGCGCCGGTCTGAGTTGGCAAGGCGCGCTTCGGTCCAGTGGTCACGTTAATGTTGAATTCCTTATGTGCCTCCGGGTCGCTCAAATCGTCGCATAGGCTTTTGACGCTTTCCTTGAATTCAGGACTGCCCTTTTCAGCGATAGCGCGGAGAAACGCATTAACCTCTTCGATATCGCCCCGGGTGAGTGTCACCTGTTCACCCTTGAGCATCGAATTTACGACCGGCATGTATCGCTCCATCACCTCCCTCGAGCGCAAGACGAGCATCGGGTTGAGCATCATGATGCCGACGGCCTCTGGTGAGAGATTGTAGTAAAGCTGCGTATAACGTTGGCCGCGCGGAGTCTTGACGAGAATTTGATCGCGAAACTCGCGTGATTGGCTCAGAACTGGGTCGCAGAGGTAGAAGCGAGGGAAAATGCCGCAGAGGAACCTCATCAGACAGATCGTATGGACCTTCCCTCCAACGGAGATCTGAGCCATCGAATCGTCGACGCCCTCGAATATCGAGTCTTTGACTACGTAGCTGAAACTCCCGCTACCGGTGCCGGTGCCTTCTTCCGACGCTGTTGAGGATTCTATGGAGCCGGTAAGAACCCAGGGCTTTGAAGGAAAGGGCTCCCACTTGCAATCATCGGACGCGGTCACAGTCACCTTCTGAGCTGTAGCTGTCAACCCGATGTCATTTCGCCCGAGAGTTGCGTCGGCGGGTGTCAGCGACACCACACAAGGGGGCAAATTCAGCCGGCCGCGCTGAGTGATTCGCAGAGTCTGTTCGACAGAGAAGACGGACCCAACACGTGGACCGAACTCGATGGTCCCCGTGCGCGGACTGGCATCGTCGTTTGGTGCCACGGTAATGCCGAAGTCAGAGAACCCGTCCGTTGGAGGATCGTAGTTGAGAAGAATCCAGGGGTCACTGCTCCGCACGCTCAAACCGCAGCTACGCTCATAATAAGCATGCACCACGTCAAGTCCGCCGACTGCCGGGAAAACCTTTGCTTCGAGTTCAGCAACCTCAAAAGGGAAGCGAATACGACAACTCCCTGACGCTAACTGACGCACTGTAAAAGGTACCGCAGGCCCGAAGCCCTCCGGTCCTCTAAGCAAGTTAATAGTCCCTGTGCGAACAGTCTCGCCCTCTATCGGCAGGACCCTGTAGTTGATGGTGCCCTTCCCGCTACCTGTCGCGCCGGATGTAAGAACCACGAAGGAATCATTGCTGCCCACCTGGGCAGTCCATTCACAACCTGGTTCCGCCGTGACGCTTATGCTGCCAGTGCCCCCGTCTTGCCTAAATTCGGCCGACGGGGGAGTGATTGAATAGACGCACGGCTCGTCGTCGTTGTTGATCCGGATTTCCGCAGAACTGCCGATCTCCGCCCCCACGGGATTACTGAGTTGAATAGAGAAGCGCTCGTCCAACTCGCTTCTGGTATCGCCGACAACAGTAACCGAGATCGTCTTAGGAGAAGCGTCGCCGGGGGGAAACATGATCACGCCCGACTTGCCCACGTAGTCATTGTCTGCTGTCGTAGCCGACCCGTCTTGGGTCGCATAATTGACCGTGACTGTTGAGAGGCTGGGGTTGCCCAGGATTAGGGTAAACACGACATCTACCGTCCCCGTATTTCCTTCATTAACACTCTTGTCGTTGTCGGGGTAAAACAACAAGAAAGGCAGCGCTCCACCGTCGTCGTCGATGATCGAGCCCAAGCCCTGCCCGGCCACGATCCCCGCCCCTTGAGCATTGCTTAGTTGGACCAGGAAATTCTCAGAAGGTTCTGCCCTTCGGTCGCCTACGACCTGGATGGTGATAGGCTTTGGAGTCACATCATTCGGAGGAAAAGTCACGGTGTCTGACTTTGCTACATAGTCGTTATCCGTAACAGTGGCCGAAAGGTCTCTGGTTGCGTAGTCCACCGTTACTTGGGAGCTGCTCGCGGCTGACAAGCTCACCATGAAGACCGCGTCCACAGTTCCAGCATTGCCCTCAGCTACTGACACATCGTTGATAGAGAGTGTAGGCCTCACAGGCGCGTCGTTATCAACAATTGTGCACACACCCTGCCCGTCTTCGATCCTGACAGCTCCAGACGGGTTTGTTCTTGCATTGCTAAGGTTGACGGAGAATGTCTCGTTTCCTTCATTACGCGTGTCGCCCACGATGGGCACTGAGATCGTCATCGTGGCCGAATCTCTGCCCAGGCCAAAACTCAATGTTCCGGATCTCGAAGAGTAATCGTTGTCAGCGACCGTGGCTGTGCCATCGGCAGTAGTGTAATCAACGGATGTGGTCCAATCGCGGACCCCCGAAAAAGACAGGGTTACGGTGAAGACCGCGTTGACCGTGCCGGAATCGCCTTCCGTCACCGACACGTCATTGATGGACAAAGTTGATTGAGTCTGGGCGGGCAGAATTGAAGCCGCGGCGCTTGCCGAAGATCGCGCTTCGATGATGAAGACGAACTTAATGAGTCCGAAGACGGTTGCCAGCAACAGCGCAAGCATAACAAGATTTCTTTTCATCTCTTCATCTCCAAATAGGTGCGTTCCAGATACGCTACCTGCAGATGTTCCCAGTTGAGGCAAGGAGACTCGCCGAAGAAAAGAGCGAGGCTGCCAAACCCGGTCGACTCAACGTGTTTCAACCTTCAGATCGACAGTCGAACTTGTCCAGACCAGCAGGGAACCGTTTGACAATTCCAGATCATGCCGACCTGTTGATCACACTCTGTGCAAAGGGGACAGCGATATTGCCAGCGCGCTGATCCCCCAGACTTCGCGGGTCTCTATCGTGATTGCTGACCTGTTTCTCAGCATTGCATCCAGTATCTTCGATTGCCATACCCTCGGCGCTGCATTAGAATTGGCGCCGGCATTCAAGTTTCCGGACCTCGCTTCGTCCCTCACTGCTCGCTGCACTGGAGACCTTAACCAGAATCGGTTCGGAAGTCTTTACGACTCATTGAATTTTTCTTGAGCTTTCCGTGAGGAACCTAATGGCCGGGACCAGACAGGCATTGCAGTACGAATTCGGTGCCTTCCGACTCGATGTAGCGGAGCGATTACTGCTGTGCGACGGTCAGCGCATACCCTTGCCTCCCAAGATCTTCGACACGCTGCTCGCGCTGGTCGAAAAAAGCGGGCGGCTGGTTACCAAAGACGAACTGATGTCCAGGTTGTGGCCTGATTCGTTCGTCGAAGAAGTGACCCTGGCGCGTAACATATCCGATCTGAGGAAAGTCCTTGCGGAGTTTTCCGGCGGGCAGCAGTACATCGAGACGGTCCCGAGGCATGGCTACCGGTTTAAGGCCTCTGTAAACCGGCTGGCCGAGGACTCTTCCGATCTGATCGTTGAGCGACACACCCGTTCATGGATCGTAACTAAAGAGGACCAGGACGACGGACTCCAGCCCGAGGCGGAAGTCGACAGGCTCGTCACCCCCCCCGCCAGACCTATTGCTACGGGCCGGAAGCTGAGCCGCAATATAGTAGTCGTGTGCGGGTTGGTGCTTATAAGCATAGTCGCAGCGGCCTTTTACTTCTGGGCTGCCCGCGGCTCCAATCGGATTGCGAGCATTCCGGAAGTGAAATCGCTCGCCGTGCTTCCATTCAAGACTCTGGGTGAGGCAGATCGAGACGAGTACCTGGCGTCGGGATTGGCCGACGCACTGATTACGCGGCTCAGTAACTTCCGCCGGATCACAGTCAGGCCGACAAGCGCCGTGCTGAAGTACTCCGCGCCGGACCAGGATATTGTTGCAGCGGGCCGTGAGCTCGGCGTCGAAGCTGTGCTCGATGGCCGCATACAGAAGGCCGGCGAGCGTATTCGAGTCACGGTTCAGCTTGTCCGGGTTAGCGACGGAGCGCCGATCTGGGCGGCGAAGTTCGAAGAGAATTCCACAAACATATTCGGAGTGCAGGACTCGCTTTCCGAACGCATGGCTCGAGAGTTGTCGCCTGAAATAACCGGCGAAGAACGCGCACGGCTGACCAGACGACATACGAAAAGCCTGGAGGCATATGAGGCCTATACCAAAGGCCGGTACTGGTGGAATAAGAGAAACGGCCCTGCGTTCAGGAAAGCCATTGATTATTTCAATCAGGCCATTGCCCTGGATGGGAGCTACGCCCTGGCATACGCCGGATTGGCCGATTGTTATGCGATACTGAGTCCCAATCAATTGGACCTGGCGAACGAAGGGTACCCGAAAGCAAAGGCGGCGGCTAAGAAGGCTCTGGAGATCGAAGACGAGTTAGCCGAAGCCCATACCTCACTGGCGCACATTACCTGGCTCTACGAGTGGAACTGGGTTGACGCCGAAAGAGAGTTCAAGCGGGCTATTGAGCTTGACCCCACCTATCCGACGGCTCACCAATGGTATTCGGTCTACCTCTCCTCAATGGCGCGTCACGGGGAAGCCATCGCAGAAGCGGAACGAGCGCAGGAGCTTGATCCGGTCTCGGTTCCTATCAGCCAGGATCTTGCCCGAGCTTTCTATCACGTGCGCCAGTACGATCAAGCCATCCTTGCAGGACTCAAGACTCTTGAATTGAACCCGAACTATTCCCGGATCAATGGCTGGCTCAACCTCGCTTTAGAGCAAAAGGGACTCTACGATCAGGCGATTGAAACGAACCTGAAGGCGATGAGCCTGGTCGGAGTAAAGCAGGAAGAAATCGAAATGCGAAGAGAAGCATTCCGACTGTCAGGTTGGAAGGGCTATTGGCGGAAGGATCTCGAGTTGACGAAGGAGCGGGAGCAGCAGGCACACAACTTACAGTATGCCTTTGCGAGAATCTATTCGCGGCTTGGCGAGAACGATCAAGCATTCGCATCGCTGGAAAAGGCCTACAAAGAACATTCAGACCATTTGGTCTTACTCAAAGTGGACCCGATCTTGGATAGCCTTCGCTCTGATCCAAGATTCAAGGACCTGCTGCGGCGCGTCGGATTCGAACGGTAATCGCAACGGCTCGGTGCGTCTTCGAGTGATTGAGGCCCGTGCCGGCAAGGGTTCGACAGCCTTAGCTCAGACCCCAGCATTGCGGACTTGCTGACGACGAATGGGGCTTGGGCCTTCAGACCTCAAATAGAACAGATTAACTGCCATTAGCGAGCTCAAAACTGAGCTTGGTCAAATCCACTCCCAGAGGGGTAGTCTGTGGCTGCGGAGAAGTCCCGGATCTAAATTAATACCCCAGTTAGCTGACCCACAGAATAAACTATTGAGCGCCGGGGCGATTCTGCGTAACATTGGAATCAGCCCCACGCCCCAGAATCAGCCTCGTCGGCTTCGCAGGTCTTTGCTGATTCGAATCGGCCAGTTCAAAGGAAAGGTCCGGGTCGCGCCTTGTTCGGTAGTTCCCGAATGATGTGGAGCGTCCACTGATTCGAGAGTCGTATGCCAACTCAACCTGCCATCAAAGCGAACACTGGTGAGTTCATGGCGAGGAAGTGTGTCTTCTTGCTCGCGTCCTCGGTCGGCCAGGCTATGGCGGCGAAGATCGTCGAAGAGGGGCTGGAGTCCTTGGGAATTCAAGCCGCGGCCCTGACTGTGAGCGATATGGTTCAGCTGTCGGGTGTGATCGAGCGCGCGCTCCGAAGTTTCGTGGGTGATGATAAGGCGAGGCGACTCGCTTCTGCTCTCCGGGTGTTGGTGGGCGGCGTAAAGATCGAGATAGGACGGGAAAGGTGAATAGGAACAGCACGCGATCGATTGGTCTTTCGTTTGGGCATGTCGGGTGGAGACGTATAGTTTTTTTGCTTACTGCTGTATTCTATGCTGCCTGGTTTCCATTCCGAGGCACGCCCGCGGCCTGGAGTCTGGTGCTGATCGCGATCACATCACTCTCGCTGAGCGCAGCGATACTCGCTTTTCTCAGCGCTCGGCAGTTCGGCCAGGGCGAGCCCGCACGCCTGCTGTGGCGGATGGTCGCGCTGATAGGGCTGACTGATACACTGGTCGCTGTAGCCTTTACATTGCCTGGGGTCGTTGGGATGTTCAAAGCCGCCGGAGCACTCACGGTGGCCACAACAGCCATAGGCTCACTATCGCGCATCGCGCTTGCTGTTGCCTTATGGATGATGATTAGAGTCTATCGCAAGGGCGGTCTCACGGTTCATCTCGAAAGACTTGACCACGTAGCGATCGCGACCTTTGCGGGAGTGGCAGTGACGTCGGTTATCCTATCTGGCAGCGTGGTGAGGGCCACCCTCTACATCAGCAGCCCCGACTTGATCAACTGGGTCCGGTTGGCAGGCATCCCGAGCGTCGTCGCGCTCGTCGGCTGCTCGGTTTTCGGTGTGATGGCGTGGAAGTATGCACGACAGATGGGCGGGGGGCTGGTTGCGAAGGCTTCGAGGTCGATAATGGTTTACGCCTTCTTGTGGATATTCCGGCTCGGCCTGCTTGGCGCTCTCAGCTACGTTTACGCTATGGACCCTCTTCACCGCCCGACGTGGGTCAGGATGATTGACTTCGCATCTATCCTTGGCGCCGAGTACTTCCTGTTCCTCAGCGTAAGCTACCAGCACGAAGCCTGCACTTCCGATGTTACGTTCGACGAGACTGAGATGGAGGCCTTCGCCCAAACACTTGGCCGGCCGCTCGTGTAATCGTTTGCGAGACTGCCGTGATTCACGATCTCAATTCTCTCTTCGGCCGCGAAGTCGATCACATCAGTTAGAGCACTACAGTTCCTTCACGTAACGCCGTAGAGCAGGTTCAACAGGAACACCCTCCTCAAGACTCTTCCGGCGCGTCTGTAGTGTTCGACCGCTTGGTTAATGCACTCGCTCGACTCCTTGATCAAGGTAGATTTGAATGAATGCTTTACCACGAAGGCTGCGCAAAACCCTGAAGCATACCGAGCCTGGTCGCAATGTATTGCCCTCAACCACGCCTTGGCTTAGAATTTGCCCGGCATCGGACCTCCGCACCGCACTGCCCTTCTGATACGGCGAGCGGAGAACAAACGGAAATCGGTTTGGAAGTCTTTACCAGGTGCAGAGAGTTTGCACTGCGGCAACGAGCGTTCAGCAGCACTCATGAGCAATCGAGAACGGATTTCATACGAGTTCGACTCTTTCATGCTTGATGTCGGCGAGCGGTTGCTGCTTCGCGATGGGGATCCTGTGCCGCTCGCGCCAAAGGTCTTCGACACGTTGGTCACGCTGGTTGAGAACTCTGGCCGCCTGGTAGACAAAGACCAGTTGATGTCAAAGCTGTGGCCAGACACGTTTGTCGAAGAGGCGACGCTGGCGCGCAACATATCCGATCTGAGAAAGGCTCTCGGCGAGACTTCCAAGGAGCAGAAGTACATAGAGACAGTTCCAAAGCGAGGCTACAGGTTTATAGCAAGTGTGAAGCAACTACCTGCTGATACGCTAATAGTCGAGCGTCACGTCCGATCGCGAGTGGTTGTCGAAGAAGAGATCGAAACTGGCAGAGCGCCGAGATCAATCGCTGTGCTGCCGTTCAAGCTAGTTGGTGCAGCTAGTGCCGACGAATACCTCGGCTTAGGAATGGCTGACGCATTAATAACGAGGCTGAGCAACATACG
>JBGPFL010000143.1:0-8578 GCA_041483295.1 Blastocatellia bacterium
CTACCTCACCTCGCGCGGCCTTACAAACGAGACTTACTACGTCGCCCAGAAGGCGGCGCGATTTCTGGGCACCAACAACATCGACAACTCATCGCGTGTCTGTCACGCGCCTTCTACAGTCGCCCTTAAGCAATCGCTCGGAGTTGCCGCCTCGACCTGTTCTTACAGCGATTGGCTCGGCAGTGACCTGTTGGTCTTCTTTGGAAGCAACACGCCCAACAACCAGCCGGTCACCCTGAAGTACATCTATCACGCCAAGAAGCTCGGCACTCGCGTGGCTGTCATCAATCCCTATCGCGAGCCTGGGCTCGAGCGCTACTGGGTTCCTTCCGTCGTCGAAAGCGCGTTGTTCGGCACTAAGATCGCCGATGCGTTCTTTCAGGTGAACACCGGCGGCGACAGGGGCTTCATCGCGGGGGTCATCAAACACCTGATTGAACGAGGCTGGACCGATAGCGCGTTCATAGCCGGCTACACGTCCGGATTTGAGTCCCTGAAATCGGCTCTGGCGGCCTGTTCCTGGGAATTGCTGGAGGCGGCCTCCGGCGCCGGCCGCGATGACATGCTGAGCTTCGCGCGAATGGCCGCCGAAGCGCGGTCGGCTGTCTTCGTCTGGTCGATGGGTATAACGCAACACCGGAATGGCGTCGCCAATGTGCGTGCGATTGCCGACCTGGCGCTCGCGCGAGGGTTCATCGGGCGCGAGAAGTGCGGGCTGATGGCAATCCGCGGACACTCGGGAGTGCAAGGCGGCGCTGAAGTTGGAGCAGTACCGAATCAGTTTCCTGGCGGCGTGGCAGTCGGGACCGAAGGCGCGGCGCGCCTGGGGAAGTTGTGGGGCTTTGACGTTCCCGATTGGCGCGGACTGAACGCGGTTGAGATGATCGATGCGGCTCACGACGAAAACATCGACCTCTTCTATCAGGTCGGGGGGAACTTTCTCGAGACCCTTCCGGAGCCCGACTACGTTCGCGAAGCAGTGGAGCGAATTCCTTTCCGAGTTCATCAGGACATAGTGCTCAGCCCGCAGATGATGGTCGCTCCGCGCGATACGGTTGTGCTGCTGCCGGCTCAGACTCGTTACGAGCAGCGCGGCGGGGGAACTGAGACCTCGACTGAGCGGCGCATCCTTTTTAGTCCCGAGATTCCCGGAAGGCGAATCGGAGAGGCGAGAGCCGAATGGGAGATCCCAATGCTGATCGCCGAACGCGCGCGGCCCGGGCTTGCGAACCTCATTCACTTCGCGGACGCCGGGGCGATTCGAAATGAGATCGCGCGAGCGGTGCCGGCCTACGAAGGAATACAGAACCTGAACCGGACAGGAGATCAAGTGCAGTGGGGAGGCCCGCGCTTATGTGAGCAGCCGGGACCCGACGGAAACTCCATGCCGTACTTTGGAACGGAAGATGGCCGCGCAAGGTTCTCGACAATCCGGATCGGCGAGTTTGGCGAAGGTCACATCGACGGCAAGTTCAGACTCTCTACGCGACGCGGCAAACAATTCAACAGCATGGTGCACCGGGCGATTGATCCGCTTACCGGGGCGCGCCGGGACGATGTCTTGATGAACGACTCGGACGCGAAACGATTGGGACTGGTCGATGGCGATGCCGTAACGCTCACGAGCTCCATTGGTTCATTGAAGGGACGATGTCGCATCGCGCCGATCTCCGCCGGCAACGTCCAGGTGCATTGGCCGGAAGGCAACGTGCTGATTGAACGCGGCGTGACCGATCCTGAGTGCGGAATACCGGACTACAACACAGTGGTAAATATCGAAGCGACCCGCGAATCCCGCGAATGAACGTGACACGCGTGTACCGCAGGAGGCCTTATGTCCCGAACGATTGTGCGTGTACTACTACTCACCGGCTCTCTGTCGTTATGCTGGGCGAGTCTGCCTCCGCAGATGCGAGACAAGCCGGTCTACGAGATCTTCGCAATCAGCTACGGTGTGATTCCCGACTTCTCGGTCGCGGGACTGGTCGCGGGCGCCGACCGCTCTCGCAAGATGGACATTCAAATGATGGTGTGGCTGCTCAAAGGACCTGAGGGCCGCAATATCCTTGTGGACTCGGGCTTCTTCCAGGAGAAGTACCAGAAGCAATTCAAGGTGAAAGATTTCATCAAGCCATCAGAAGCCGTCGCCCGGGCGGGAATCAATGCGGACCAGGTGACCGACGTGATCATCACTCATATGCACTGGGACCACGCGGGGGGCATCACACTTTTCCCCAAGGCGCGAATCTGGATTCAGAAGGACGAATACAACTACTACACCGGCGAGGCCTGGCAGTCTCCAGCCACTCACGGCGGGATCGACGCCGAAGACGTGACGGCCCTGGTCAGGCGAAATATCGAAGGCAACGTCAGTTTCGTTAACGGGGACAATACGGAACCGATTCCCGGCGTGAGGCTGTACACCGGCGGCCGACACACCTTCGCATCGCAGTACGCGGGCGTGAATACGAAAGCGGGCACGGTGGTCATCGCGTCGGACAACTGCTACCTTTACGAGAATCTCGACAAACATGCTCCGATCGCGCAGACACTCGATGCTGCCTCAAATCTGAGAGCCCAGGATCGAATGAGGAGCATCGCGTCGGCTCTGCGACTGGTGGTGCCCGGCCACGACCCCGAGGTCTTCGTCAGATTCAGCAAACCCGGTAACGGCGTAGCCAGGATCGAGTGAGCATTTGTCATTTGTCATTTGTCACTTGTCATTTGTCACTTGTTACCTGCTATTTCTCAAGTGACAAGTGACAAGTGACAAATGACCAGGGACAAGTGACAAATGACCAGGGACAAGTGACTCAGCACTCAGGACTCTCTGTCTAGAAACATTTCGGCGAGGCAAGTGGTCTCGTCGGATGCCGCACTTTCACTGTGAGGGCTGTGGCCTCCATTCTCTACCATGTGAACCGTCGCATGTGGCAATGCTGCGGCAACCGCCTCGATCTCGCCAGGCTCGGTTCGGGGGTCAAGGCTTCCGTGAATGAAGATTGCCGGCGGCTTCACCTCTGAAAGGCGTCCGTCATAAAGATCCTCTTTCGGGTGTTTGCTCTCGTGATTGATGCCCAGCCACGCTTTGCCGTTGAGGAGTATGAGTTGTCTCCAGTAGTCTTCACCATGTTCGCGCGACAGGGTGGTGCAGACTCGCTCGCCGAGACCATCCGGGTCCTCGGCCATTGCTTCAAAGAACGGGCGCGATCCTTCTTTTACCCGATAGTAGTGAAACGCCTCGAGAATGAGACCCGGAAATCGGCCGGGCTCGTTCAGTGCCATCATTATGGCTATTACAGCGCCGTCGCTGTGACCCCATAAGATGGGGCGGTCGATCTTCAACTCATCGAGAAAGCTCCTCATCTCGACCGCCGCGCGCTGGTGAAAGTCAGTTTGCAGTTCATCGATCCTCATTGAGCCGCCATAGCCTGATCGGTCGGGAATGAGAATGCGAAAGCGACCGCCCAGCACGTTGATTTGCCTGCTGAAGGGATAAGCCTCATAACCCCATCCACCGTGTAGGAAGAGCAGCGGCACACCTTCGCCGCTGATGCGGTAGTGAATCGAAACGGGGCTGACACCAGGGACCAGCGGAGATTCGGGTATGGAAACGAACGGCAAGAGCGCCTCCTTATCAAGTCTGGGCCACGGGATGCGATAGGAATCGTAACCCGTCTACCGAAGAGGGTCAAAGCGAACACCTGCCGCTGGGCAAAAGAGAGTAATCCGCGAATAACGCGAATCTTCGCTAAGGACTTACCTCCGGACGTGTTGATTCGTGACTATTCGCGAGATTAGCGGATAGTCTCATCCCAACTTACCAGGCTGAAAGCGTGCTATCACGGGCTGACGCCCGCCGCCTTAAACCCTAGGTGTAAGTTGACGACCCGGTGCTCACGAACTACCCTCACCTTGGTGGTTACCCTGAGCAGGCCACCGACATAACATATCACCGGGATTGTTGCTGCTCACTCGAGACGAGAAGGCTATGAACCTTAGCGAAAGAGCTGCCGCGACAATGAAGCTCGTAGGCGGGCGCTTATTTTTGGACTTCATAAACACGGCTGGTGGACGTAGAAGCGACCCTTCGCAAAGGAGAGCCAATCCGGACGCGGTAGTCATATTGGGAGATAAGCTCAACGACTATTTCGATCTGCTGGCCTGGGGTCGTCACACGGACTCGCTCAACGAGTCGGATCTGCGGACGTTGATTCGTGAAGCTGGGCGGCGCGAGGACGAGGCGGCGCGAGTACTTGAGCGAGCCATCGCGCTGCGGGAGGCTGGCTACCGAATCTGCAGGGCGGTCCTGGGCAAGAGGCAGCCCCATGCGTCTGACCTCGATCTCCTGAATCGAGAGATCGCCATAGCACGCTGTCATGAGAAGCTGACTACTGCGTCTGATGGCTTCGTTTGGCACTGGACGAGCGTCACAAGTGAGCTGGATCGAATGCTGTGGCCGGTGGCGCGATCGGCTGCTGAGTTGCTGGCGACTGGAGATCTGACACGATTGCATGCATGTGGAGGCGAAGACTGCGGCTGGTTATTCGAGGACAGCAGCCGGAACAGGAGCCGCCGATGGTGCACTATGCAAGATTGCGGGAACCTGGCTAAGGTCCGCCGATTCCGTACACGGCTACGCGATGCCGGCAAGAGTCGAGAGTAATCTTACCGACAGGGCGCGAGACTGGAGGCAGGAGGATGCGGAAAAAAATTCCTCTGCAGAAGCAGATCGTCAATTGCGAGCTCTGTCCTCGACTGGTGGAATGGAGAACGAGCATTGCCCGGGAGAAGACCCTGCGATTCCAGGACCAGGAGTACTGGGGCAGGCCTGTGCCAAGCTTCGGCGATCCTCACGCTCGAGTGCTGATTGTCGGCCTTGCGCCCGCAGCTCACGGGGGCAATCGTACCGGCCGCATCTTCACGGGCGACCGCAGCGGCGATTGGCTCTATCGCGCGCTGTACCGCGCCGGCTTTGCCAATCAGCCTACCTCCGTGAGCCGCAACGATGGGCTCGCGCTCAATGATTGCTACATAACGGCGGTGATCCATTGTGCGCCACCGGCGAACAAGCCTACCCCCGATGAGATAAGCAATTGCCGGCCTTACCTGCTACGCGAGATCGAGTTGCTCAATGGCATAGCCGTAGTCGTAGCCCTGGGCCGCCTTGCATTCGACGCGGCGATCGCCGCGATTGGGTTAGAAGAGAAAGAGGCGCAGGGGCGTCGCAGTCCGCGGCCGCCGTTCAAACATGGCGCGGAAGTTCCCCTGCGTGGAGGCATCACGCTTATTGCGTCTTTTCATCCGAGCCAACAGAACACCTTCACGGGTAAGCTAACAGAGCCGATGTTCGACCAGGTCTTCAGCCGGACTCGGGCCATTATCGACTTCCGAGGCGCATGACTCGCAACCGCGATTGTGTATAATTGGCTTCTGCGGCCGCCACCAGGCAGCGGCCGGACTTCTGTTTGAGGAGAGAACATGCCAAAGGCCAAAACCGGCCCGAATGACAAGAGTGCGAAGAAGGCCCCGGCTGCGAAAGGACCAGCAGAAAAGAGCGCGGGCAAGAACCTCGCAGCCGCAGAACCGGCGTCCAAAGCCGCTTCCAAGGCTTCATCGGTGGCCGAACCAACTGCCAAACCCGCGGTGCCTGCCTCCGCTCCGGCGAGTGAAGCCGGGCCGGGCGTACTCGAGAACGCGCACCTGCCGGCAACACACGGTAAGGTCGGCGTCTTCGGCGGGCCCAAAGATCGGGGAGTCAAGCCGGACGACAAGCTTGCCCTGCCCACGGGACGCCACTTCGTTTACGAACGGGTTCGCACGCTGAAGCCTGAGGGCTTCTATTGCGCGATGAGATGGGACTATCACCTCCTGCACAAGAGTCCGGAGGAGGGTAAGCGCTGGTGGGCTAATAAGAAGCTCTTGGTAACCAATTCCAAGACCGGCAAAGCTGTCGTGGTCCGAGCTGTCGACTATGGCCCGCACGAAAACACGGGTCTCGACATAGGTATTTCACCAGGCGCGGCCGAAGCACTGGGCGTCGAGGTAGGAGATGAAGTGGACATCGCCTTCGCCGACCAGAAAGCGCCCCAAGGCCCGGTTGAATAACGTTTCTCGTTTAGCGTTTCTCGTTTCTCGTTCAGATGCAACCAGTGCCCGCGACAAGGAACGAGAAACGTTAAACGAGAAACGAGAAACGCTTTTTTCCTCCATGAATCGTCACCCTTCATTCGATCCGCCGGAATACGTCAACTGGCATCCTGACCCGCAGGTCGTCGGCGAGTATCAGCGCACTATCGACGGGAATTCGGAACGCCGCGAGATCATTCGAGCGCTCACGCCCTCTCAACTGATCGCACTCTACGAAGGGCTGGTCCGCAATCGCCTTCACGACATCGCTCTCCAGCGCTGGGTCAAGCAGGGAGTTATCTCAAAAGCCTGGCTCGGCACCGGAGAGGAAGCGACAACAATTGGGGCCGTTCATGCGCTTGAACGCCGCACTGCACCCGATGAGCTTTCAACGGACTTTGTCGCACCGATGATCCGAAACGCCGGCGCCTACCATGAGATGGGGATGCCGGTAGCGGATATGCTCCGCGGCTACCTCGGCACGGCCGATTCTCCCACTCATGGGCGCGACCTTCACATAGGCGATTTCAAACGAGGGCTGCTCGCGGCCATCAGCCACGTTGGAGACCTCATGGCGGCCACGGTAGGTGTTGCACTTTCATTCAATATGAGGCGGGAGCCTCGAGTTGCGCTCACCTGGATCGGCGACGGCTCGACCAAGAATGGAGTGTTTCACGAGGCGATGAACTTTGCAGCCGTACAGCGACTCCCACTCATCGTAATAATTCAGAACAACCAGGTCGCGCTTGGCACACGGCTGGACCAGCACCACAAGAGTTCCTTCTCGAACTGGCCCGAAGCATACGGCGTGGAAGGATGGACCTACGATGGCAATAACGTGCTTGATGCTTATGCGGCGGTGAAGTTGGCCGCGGATTTTTGCCGCGCCGACGCGAGTTCCGATCGCTCAAATCATCGCGGGCCCTTCTTACTGGTCGCGGAGACTTTTAGGATGGGCGGGCATGCGACGCATGACGAGCGCGAGGCAAGACAGACCTTTGATGGGAAATTGTTTGACTATTGGGGTAAGCGTGATCCGATAGGCCAGTTTGAAAACCATTTGATCGCAGGCACGCTCGACCTCGAGAGCGGACGGCGCGTTCGTCGAAGCCAGGGCCTGCGAGACCGCAACACGTCGATACTGAAGCAGGCCGAGGAGAGCGTGACCGCCGAAGTCGAGCTGGCCATCGAGGAAGCGCTCGCCTCGAGGGGATTGATGCCTTCGCCTGAATCAGCGGCCGAAGGTGTCTACGCCGAAAACGTTTCGCGTTTGTCGTTTAGCGTTTAGCGTTTCTCGTTCTGGACCTCAGCTGGCCCAACAGCAGCAACCGAATTCGATAATCAAAAAGCGCGCAACGCGAAGCGAAAAACGAGAAACGAGAAACGCGGAACGCGTAACGCTCCAAAGGCCTCCAACATGAGAAGAACGCTAACACTTTTGATTGTGGCTCTGCTTCTGATTCCGGTCGAAGCGGCGCAGAAGCGGAAGAAAACCCGTCCCCGAACTGTGTCACATAAGCCGGCCGCCCCGGAAGTGAAACCCCCTGCTTCCCCCCTGGCTGGAACGGCGGTTGTAATTGTCACCAAGAACAGTGACAGGATCGTCGGCACCATCATCGACCTGAACGCTTATAGCATAAGGATCAGGTCGGAGGGGCTGGAGTCGGCCATCGCGCTTGATACGATCTCATCGTTGACATTCGGAAGCCTGGGCCGCGACACAACTAGAGAACCGCCCCCGCCAGCCACCAGCGCAGACTTCGCGAAGGATATGAATTCGGCCGTCAATGCATTTCAGTCTATGATGGCCTCTGCCAAGCCGGGAGCCGATTACACGGATTATGGACGCCAACTCTCAGACTTGCGGTCCCAGGCAGAGCGATTCATCGCCCGCTATGGCCCTTCCGAAAACGCTAAGGAAGCGCGGGTGGTCGGACTGCTGGCAGGTGCGCTCACTGACTATTCGTGGGCCCGAACCGTATGGATACTCAAGCTTGGGCGACAGAGCGACGGCACCGTAGCTGAAGGCGATTCATCAATCATAAGCGACCTGCTTGTGCTATATCCCGACCTGCGTGCAGCCGCGGCGACCGGCAACAGGTTCGCGGCCGACAGGTTGATCGCGGGACTATGGAAGAAGGCGTCCGAAAAAGTTGAGCGGGTTCGTGCGGTAAAGCAGTAGGCAGTACGCGGTAGGCAGTAGGCTGTAGTAGAGAGTAGACCATTTCCACTGCAGTACTATGCCCATTGGCGAGTACCCCGATCGAGCAACCCCTTAATAGGTTAATAGAATGAAATGAGAGATTGGCCGGAACGCTCACAGCCTACTGCCGTGCGGTAAAGCAGTAGGCAGTACGCGGTAGGCAGTAGGCTGTAGTAGAGAGTAGACCATTTCCACTGCAGTACTATGCCCATTGGCGAGTACCCCGATCGAGCAACCCCTTAATAG
>JBGPFL010000144.1:0-8519 GCA_041483295.1 Blastocatellia bacterium
ATGCCTTTGCTTTTCTGTTGTTTACTTTTTTCTTCTCATCCCAATCGTCCCCGCTCAGGAGGGCGGCGCCGAGCGAAAGCTGTGGGATACCGCGTTCATCGATCAGCCAAAGCGCCCTGCAAGCGCCTCATCCGCAAAGCGGCGATACCGGATTGCTACGCCCAATGTCTCTCCGGATCGAGTGATTGCTGATACCGTTGTCGGAGTGACGCTCTGGCGCTTGAGGCCCTCCAAGACTACTGACACCGGAGAGAGAATCCTGGTTCAGGAAGGACCAGAGTCCGCCGATTGGATACCCGAACGCGTGGAAGCCGATACCAAGCTCACCGCCGGCACGCGTGTGCGGCTGAGCGTCGAAGCCGCGCGCGCGGGCTACTTGTACGTGATAGACCGCGAGCAATACGCGGACGGCTCGCTTGGCGAACCATTGCTGATTTTTCCGACCACTCACACCAACGGCGGCAACAACGAAGTGAAAGCCGGCCGCGTAATCGAGATTCCGGCAGGGGACGACCGCCCGCCTTTCTTCACGTTGAAGCCGAGCCGCTCCGCGCAGGTAGGCGAGGTGATCAGCGTGCTTGTGAGTCCGATTCCTCTTGAGGATCTGCAGATTGGAGCTAACGCCCAGAAGCTCTCAGTCCAGCAAGTGGCGGCGTGGGAGGAGTCCTGGGGCGGAACAGTTGGAAGACTCGAGATGCAAAACGGCGCCGGCAAGACTTGGACTCGACAAGAGAAAGAAGCCGGTGCAAATGCGACTCGATCGTTGACTCAGGACGAGCCCGCGCCTCAGACCTTGTACTACAAACCGGAAGCGAAGTCCGGACAGCCAATGATGGTGAACGTCGCACTTCGATACGGGAGAGCTGCGGCGGCCGCTCGAACCCGCCGCCGCCGTGAGTGATCAGTCCTCGGTGATGAGTTGCGATCGGGTGCGCCGGATATCAATCGAGTGTATTGATTCTCCATCGAAGCACCGGTCAGAAAGCGCCGCAACGGTTAGCTCTTCAGGTGCTACGCTCGTCGAAATGGCACGCGACGCAGGTCGAGCTGTTCACGCCTCAAGTAAGCCACGCAGGTACGTCACCGTTCGTCGCGCTTGACGGAGGCTAGGATTACATCACAGACTACCCGCTGAGACGGAGAGCCAAACGCGAAGATCGGAAAGATCTACGAAGGGCGCGGCGAGTATGGTGCTTCAGACGATTGCGAAACTAATCCTCGGCGACGTGTAAGATAAGGCCAACCCAGAGTAGCCCGCGCTTAGTTTGGTAAACCGGCTTCTCTTTGCGAACCGAAAGCAACTGAGCCGAACATCTTGGCATCGGAAGCGGACGTGCACTCGTTTCAAGCCGCTTCGTTCACGTCGAGCGGCGGCGCCATAATTATCACGCACGGCTCCCGATCCCGTTCCAGGAGGGACTTATGTCATTCGACTACGTGTCAAGCTATCGCAAGCGAGCAGCCGGGGCGCTCGGCGCTCTAACCACCATTCTGTGTCTGTTGAATTACGCGGGCACAAAACCGATGGCGCAGCAGCAACCCGATAAGCCTTCTGCCCGTCCGGAACTTGTCTTGCAAATCGGTCATACAGGCAAAGTCAACGCGGTCGCCTTCTCGCCGGATGGAAAGACGCTGGCAAGCAGTGGCGACGACCGGACGGTGAAGCTATGGGACACCCAGACGGGAGAATTGAAACGCACGCTGATCGGGCATGGCGCAAGGGTGACAACCATCGCCTTTTCGCGGGACGGCAAGACGCTGGCGAGCGACGGTGCTCACGACGTGAGCTGCGGGACAGGTGATGGCGGAGTTGGCGAAACAATCCTGTGGGATACCCAGACGTGGGCGGCGAAGCGAAAGCTACCAAACGGATTCTATAAGTCCTATTCGCTTGTCTTCTCGCCGAACATTCGAAACATACTCTTCTCGAATGATGACGCTACCGAGATATGGGACGCCTCGACCGGGAGACTGAAGTGGAAGCTGCCGAATATCAACTTTGTCGCCGCCGTATTCTCGCACGATGGCCGCACGATCGCAATCGCTGAGGGAGACGGAACCTTCTGTCTGCGAAATGCCGCGACCGGAAAACTGAGGTGGAAGCTGGGCATCTCGGGCGCCGTTGCCTTCTCGCCGGACAGTCGCACGATTGCGAGCGTGGTGGGAGACGGAACCTACTGCCTGCGGGATGCCCGAACTGGGGTCGTGAGGCGCACCCTGAGAGGGCCCGGCCACGCGCTCACTGCTGTTGCCTTCTCACCGAACGGCAGGGTATTGGCGGGAACCAACGAGGAAGGATCGCTGATGGTCTGGGACACGCGAACGGCCGAGTTGAAACAAACATTCAAAGTGGACGCCGGTACACTCTTCTTTTCGCCGGACAGCAGGCTGCTCGCAAGCTGGAGTGTTCAATACGGAAGTCTAACGCTGAAGCAGTGGGATGCCCGAACATGGCAGGTGAAGCGAACCCTGAGTAAGCCCGATCTTCATGCCACTTCGGTTGCCTTCTCACCGGACAGCAAGATGTTGGCGACAGGCTGCGCTGATGAAGCGGTCAAGATATGCAACATTCAAACGGGGGCGGTGCGGTTGCTCCCTGGCCATAGTGATCCTCGCCGAACCATGAATTCCACGGACCTCGAACAGAATGTGTTCGAGATGACGAACGGTTTTGCTTTGTCGCCTGACG
Source organism: Blastocatellia bacterium (assembly GCA_041483295.1). Lineage (GTDB taxonomy): Bacteria > Acidobacteriota > Blastocatellia > UBA7656 > UBA7656 > DASYSA01. Next base: position 2,690 of record JBGPFL010000144.1, read on the forward strand.
GACTGACGGCGGCGATGGGAAACGGCAAAACCATTTACCTGTGGAACACACAGACGGGCGAGATGAGGCAATCGCTGATTGGACATCCAGGCATTGTCAACTCAGTGGCCTTCTCCGAGGACGCTAAAACGATAGCAAGCGGAAGCCAGGACACGGTGCGGCTATGGGACGCGCAAACTGGAAAGTTGAAGCATCGGCTGACAGGATCGACGGAGGGCGTAAGATCGGTCAGCTTTTTGTCGGATGGTAGAACAGTGGCCGGCTTCGGCGGTTACACCAAAGGTTGGCTGATGTTGTGGGACACACTCACCGGGAGGCCCAAGGCAATGCCGATTGAGCAATTTCTGGAATCGCTCGCTACTTCGCCAGACGGCAAATCGATCATGACCTGGCGTGCGACCGGCCAGGTGATTCTGATGGATGCGCTGACTGGCAAAACAAGAAGGAATATCGAAATAGGTGAAGGTGATGGCGATGTGCTCCAAATTGTCTTCTCACCTGATAGCAAGATGCTCGCCGCCGCTCAGACTTGCGGAATGGTGACGCTATGGGATGCGCGCACCGGCGCTGTGCGAAAGAAGCTCCAGTTGATGGACGCCTCCGAAGACGTTCTTTCGGTCGCTCTCTCTCCTGACGGCAGGACCGGAGCGAGCGGTTGCGGCGACAACAGCGTGAGATTGTTTGATGTTCAGACGGGCAAGATGAAGAGGACGCTGATGGGGCACAGCAATAATGTGATCTGGGTCGCCTTCTCACCTGACGGCAAGACTCTAGCGAGCGGCAGTAATGACAACACTCTGAAGCTATGGGAGCCGAACGGCGGGCGCTTGCTTGCCACGTTGATGGTCTTGCCGCCGAGCAAGAAAGGCGAGGCCAACGAGTGGATAGCATTCACGCCCAAAGGGTACTACACCGGCTCGGCGGCTGTAGCGCGATTCATACGTTGGCGAGTCGGAGATCAACTAATGCCTGCAGCCACCTATGAGGGAACGTTTTACCGCCCCGACCTGGTAGAGAAATCTCTGAAGGGCGAGCAGTAGCAGAATCGATGGCCATGAAAAAGAGTGAACGAATCGGCGATTTCATTCTACCGGACCTCGATTCACACCCGGATGGCTGATGTGGTGATTGCATCGCAAGGAGATTTGAATATGAAGATGATGCTCTCATTCTTAACAGTGCTTCTCGTGGTTGGCAGCCTCAATCAAACCGTATCACCTGCAACCCAGGACGATCCGAAGCTAGCTGCTATCCTCGACAGGATTTCAAACACCTCGCAGCAAGGGAAGGAAATAGTCGAGAAGATTAAGGACCTGAAGCCGGAAGTCAACGGTCAGCCATCGGCCATGACGCTTGGCGCCAAGGTCAAGGACTATTGGGAAACGGCCCACATCCACATTCCCATTGGATGGGAGGCGTCCCAGAAGATGAATGGCCGCTGGAAAATAATTCTTCACTATCAGTACGTTCAAAAGCAGTATCTGGAAGCCGAGTGGGAATACAATCCCGCAACGGGCAAGCTTTATCCGTTCGAACTTCAGAACGCTCCTCAATTCTGGGCGCCTGGTTGTCAGCCGTTGGATTCGACCGATCGCGATCAACTCTGGGTAAGGTTGAACGAATGCGTAAGGCCAGAAGGGGCCAAAAGGACAAGGAAGCCCGAGCTGTCTCCTTCACGGGACAAGTATGTCTTTGTCGGAGAATTCTGGGAACGTCATGAAGCCAATCAGCCTCCTGTTCCCGGAACCTGGACCGATCTCTGGATGGTGAATATCAACGGGACCGGGCTGCAGCGATTGACGACCGACGGCACAAGCTCTGAGCCCGAGTGGTCGCCCGACGGCAATGAGATTGTGTTCACCGATAAAGGCAGTATCAAGGTTCTCGACACTCGATCAAAAGAAGTCAGAACTCTCCTCGAGGCTCATTCGGTTTCCCCGGACGAGGGCGCCGACTCGGTTGTGTACAACCAGCCGAAATGGTCGCCAAGCGGCAGGGCCATCGCAGTCGTGGCGCACGGCTCGCGTTCCGGCGGGAGGGAGAGCATTGACCAGGTCGAAGTAATAACTACTAACGGCTCGGCGCTATGTCGTTTCGCCAACGGAGTGGAGCATCATCAATGGAACAAGAAAGGCGAGCTTGAGCTCGACTACGGCAAGTTTATCTTTGATTGGGACGGCTTCATCTTTTCCGATAAGCCACCGCCGGAACGCGAGGTAAAGCCTGCGAGCGACAAGGCTGATCAGCTTCACAAGGAGCTGCTCGAGCGCGTGAACGCCTACGGCGTGGAAAGGATCGCCGACTACTCTTTTGATCCTTCAGGGAAGAGGATTGTCTTTGCCGGCGAACTCGAGGGCAACATTGCTTATGGAAGCGGGTCCCGAGGAGACCTATGGCTCGTGAATCGAGATGGCGCCGGCCTGCGTCGATTGACTGAAAGCCATTACTGCTCTCAGCCCGTGTGGTCGCCTTCAGGTAAAGAAATCGCATTTGTCGCCGACCTGGACTCCATCAGCGTCATTGATGTCAAAACGAGAAGAGTGAGAAGCCTGCCCGGGCTTCAGGCTTATCATCCAAAGGCGCAAGAAAGGAATCACGACAATTGGGATAAACCCTACCTGCGACCTCGGTGGTCGCCCAACGGCAAGATCATTGCGGCTGAAGGAGTCGATGACGGCGACGGCTTTGTCACTGCTGTTGACGCAAGGTTCGGCGATAGGGTTTTTGAAGTGTTCCAGCGTAGCTTCTCATGGAGCCAGGATGGTGAACTGGTCATCCCAGGCTTTGGTAAGTTTGTCTTCGATTGGGATAGGACATTTTGGTATGGGTCATCCCCTCGAAACCCGGAACCTGAGCTATCAGGACAGGACAGGCCGGCCGTTAAGGACCCGCTTCTCAAACAACTGCTCGAACGGCTCAACACGAAAGGCGTTCAAAACATCAGCGAGTCTTTTCCTTCCCCTTCAGGTGAAAAGTTGGTCTTAGTCGGAGAGTTCGAGGAGACCTTCAATGCCGGCAGTCACGAATCAGACCTGTGGCTCGTCAATCGGAACGGCAGCGGCTTGCGGCGATTGACCACGAACCGTCACAGTTCTGGGCCAGCCTGGTCGCCCTCGGGAAATCAGATCGCATTCGTCAACCTGGATTCCATTAGCCTCATCGATATCAAAACGCGAGCGGCACGACGCGTGGCGGGTCTTCAGACCAACAAGTCTGAAGACTACCATGACCGGTCCGGGTATGGAGGGCCCGTATGGTCTCCAAACGGCAAGGCCATCGCAGCGGGAGGCGGAAACGGAGGCACGGCATGGGTTGCAACAGCCGAAGCGAGGTCCGGTAAACAGATTTTTCAATCAGGCTCTGAGATATACAGATTTGCCTGGAACGACGACAGCGAATTGTTGTTTGGTTATGGAGACGAAGCCGACGTAAAAGTCATTTTCGACTGGAAGGCCATCACTAACAAAGCGCCTTCTTCAGGCCGTCGGTTACTCTTCAAACAGGATAGAAAGTTCGGCTACCTAGACAGCCAGGGAGAACCGGTGATTAAGCCGCAGTTCAGCGATGCGGGTCAGTTCTCGGAAGGCCTTGCCCCTGTAGCATTCGATGGCCGATGGGGCTACATAAACACGAGTGGTGAGCTGACGAGCTTTCTACGATACGACTCGGCTCTTCCTTTCTCTCGTGGCCGCGCGCGAGTGAAGGTTGATGGAAGATGGAAGCTTATCGACAGTCGATCGCTGAGAAACATCGGACCGCCTGCGTCCGCGATTCCCGTGCTTATTGCCGCGTTGAAGGACGATCACGAAGCTGTCCGAGCCTATGCCGCCAAGACGCTCGCGGGAATGGGTTCCGCCGCACTTGTGGCTCTAGCTGAAGCGTTGAAGGATAACAATGAGAAGGTTCGCACGGCTGCTGCCAAAATCATTGGTGAGATTGGGTCGAAGGCCGAGCCGGTGATCCCCGCCTTGGTGTCGCTGCTAAAAAGCGAAGACGAGATCGCGAGTTCAAACGCCGCCCAGGCTCTGATTCGGATTGGTCCGGCTGTTATTCCATTCTTCATTGAAGCACTTAAAGACCAGCGCGACCATGTTAGACGAAATGCCGCTCGTGGGATAGATAACTGGTACAGCAAAGACGAAGACGCCCGGGACGACTACGCGCGTAGACATAACGCGCCTTCACCTCCTCGGCAAAACCAAACCACCATCATCTCCGTCATGATCGAGGCATTGAAAGACAGCGATGCGAAGGTCAAGCAGTCCGCTGCCGGCACGCTCCAAATTATCAACCCGCAAACTCACGAGGCAGCCGAAGCGCTTCTTGCAGCTTTGAGGGATCCTGACAAAGCCACAAGTAGCAGCGCCGGCAACGCGATTGTCTCCATAGTCTTGTCTTCACCCATGAATGCCCCGTTCAAGCAGACCGCGATAACCGGACTCATTGCCGCACTGCGAGGAGAGGGCAAGGTGGCGCGTGACATCGCAGCTTCCCTATTATTGGACAGAGTGGGCCGGTCGATTGGGTCGCGCGAGAAAGAGGTTGTTCCCGCGCTTATCGATGCGCTGAAGGACAGCGCGGACACCTCCGCTCGCATTCGCGCATTTCAGAGGCTTGCATTGTTAGGCCGGGAAGGAAAAGTTGCGCTCCCGGCTGTGCTTGAGGCTCTGAAGGATCCAGACGCTGGCGTGCGCAAAGCCGCCGCTGACGCGCTTGCGGCAATTGCGCCGTGACCATGCGAGGCAGTCCTTGAGGGCGAGTTCGACCGGAAGGTACGGCAAGCTAGTCATAGATTAGAGCAACAACACATTCGATGGGCATCGCCTCGAGAATCAGAATAGAGACTCTAATACTCAACAAGTGATATTCGAATCCGAAATGATCGTCATCCCCGCTGGAGAGTTCTTGATGGGTTGCGGCACCGGCGCGGGTAACGAACGACCCGTTCATCGAGTGTTCGTCGATGAGTTCGCGATCGGCCGCTTCGCCGTTACCAATCGGCTCTATCGGTTCTTCATTGAAGACGCCGGACACCAACCACCGCCGGGTTGGAACGACCCGCGTTTCAATCACCCCGATCAGCCGGTCACCAGCGTAAGTTGGTTCGACGCGACGGCATACTGTGAGTGGCTATCAGAGAGAGCCGGCAAGCTCTATCGTCTTCCAACCGAAGCCGAGTGGGAACGAGCCGCGCGTGGAGGACTCGAAGGCAAACTGTACACATGGGGAGATGAAGCTCCGCAGCTTCAACCGAAGTACGATGAGCTTTGGTTGAATGGGCCGGAGCGAGCCGGCCAGCGCCCGGCGAACGGCTTCGGGCTTCACGACATTTCGGAGAACGTTCACGAGTGGTGCTCTGATTGGTATGACGAGCATTACTATGTAAATTCGCCCGCGCGCAATCCTCGGGGTCCAGCGACTGGAACGCGGCGGGCTTCCCGAGGAGGTTCCTGGCGGCACCAGATCAAGATCACTCGCGTCGCCGCGCGCAGCAGCCTGCCGCCGGAATTCAAGTACAGTGACTACGGCTTCCGCGTGGCGCAGTCCTCCCGTCTGAGTCTTCAGAACCTTAGGGATTCGGCGACGACTTGAATGCGTACGGCTGGAAAAGGGGAGCGATCGCGGATGGTGAGAGCATGGAGTTCAGGCTTTAGCCTGGTCTCGCCTGGCGCGAACACCAAGACCAGGCTAAAGCCTGAACTCCATGCTCTTATCTTGGGGACGCCCGCGCTCCCAGGGAATCTTGGCGGTTGGCTCACTCACGGGTTAAGATGACATTTACAATCTTGCTTAAAGGGAAATCCTGAATGATCGAAAGCCTTCTCCGTCG
>JBGPFL010000145.1:0-8505 GCA_041483295.1 Blastocatellia bacterium
AAGACCGCCAGCGGCTTGCCTTCCAACTTATGCCTGGGTACGCCCAACAGGATCTTGGCTGCCTGGTTGGCTTCGCGGATCACCCCAACCGAATCGGTCACCACGTAGCCCCCGGGGGCCAGCTCAAACAACTCCTGGTACCGCTGGCGTTCCGCTTCCACTGCTGCGCGGGTGGCTATTAACTCGTCGTTCTGGCGCCGCATCTCTTCATCAATCACCTGAAGCTGTTCGAGGGCGGCGCTGAATTCCTCAACCGATTCAGCTAAAAGCTCGCGTTGCTGAGACGGGGCGCGAGACTCGCCCTGAAGCCGGCCGTTTGCACGGCTCAGAGCCCCTTCCAAACGTTGAGCGATCTCTTCGAAAATCATACGGCACCACTCCCCGCTCTGAATCAGGAGCCGAGTTCCCTCATAGAAAAGATGTCCACGGAGCTTACTGGCCAGTTGCTCGAAGAGGGCGGATCAAAGTCGACTGGCCGAAATCCGGGTCCGTCCCGCTCCAGTCGGGATTGAAAACGCTATCTGCCCTGTTCTTGTCTCAACTGTTATCGCTCAAAATCGCGTTGGCTGACGGCCAACAGGGGTCGCTGCGATGTCTAGTTTATCGCTTGGAGGCGGTTCTCTTGTCGGTTCTCACCCTGAACCCGGTCGACACCTCGGAACGTCTTTCTCAGGCTTCATGGGCACTGAATCTCGTGCTTCCAGGTTTAACTAGAAGCACCTCGCAACTACTCAAAAGAAGGGGCAGGAAACGGACCGCAGCACTGACTAGAACAAAATCTCTGCCCAATCGTCTATGCCTCTCCGCTCAGATTTGACTACTTTATGCCTGAAACGGGTGATGTGTCAATTGTTGATTGTGGCAATTAGGGGCAGATTGGGGCAGATGACAGATGAACGAGAGTGAGAATGCGCAGGGTTCAGGCGCTCGGCCCTCGAAACAGTTCGCTCAGCGTTTTCCGTCGACCTTTCGCTCAGCGTTTCCGTCGACCTCACCCATCAGCAAGAGCACTCCCGTACGCTCCTTATTGTCGCCCAGGAGCGGCGTGCAGGTTACCCGGCACTTGATTCTCTTGCCGCGGCGGTTGACCGCGTCTATCACGATCTCCTGGAAATCCGCTTCTCCGGCGAGACAGTCGCGAAGGGGTGCCTTCAGTTGTTCCACTGGCAGACCGATGTCCAGGTTCAAGAACGGCACTCCATGGACGTCCTCGGCGCGCAGTCCCCACAGCTCTCCGGCGTGTGCGTTCCAGTTCACGACGTTAGTCTTGGGGTCGACAACCACGACCGCGCCGCGCAGGCTGGCGAGTATCGACTGCAGGAAGCTGTTGGCAACATTGAGCTCTTCGGTTCGCACGCGCAACTCGTCGTTGATGGTTTGCAATTCCTCGTTGGTGGACTGCAGCTCCTCGTTCATGGTCTCCATCTCTTCGTTGGTGGACTGGAGCTCCTCGTTGGTCGTTTCTAATTCCTCGTTCGTGGATTGTAGTTCTTCGTTGGTTGTCTCCAGCTCCTCGTAGGTCGATTGGAGTTCTTCATATGCGGTCTCCAGTTCCTGATTGGCTCGCTGCAGTTCCTCCTGCAGTTGTTGGCGGCGCGTCACATCGTAGAAGCTTATGCAAGCACCCATCAGGACTGCGCTTTCGTCCTGCAAGGGCGCAACCTCCACATCGAGGTGCAGCACATCTCCACCGGCAGAGTAGCGAGCAACATTTGCAACCTTAATAGGGTGTCGCTCAGAGTAGGCCCGTTCGATAAGGGACCGAAGTTCCAACGGCCTATAGGAGATCTCGAGGTCGCGGAAGGGACGGCCGACGTCCCTGTTCGACAGATTCAGCAGAGACCGTGCACGCTCGTTGATAAGGGAGGCACAGCCGTTCATGTCCACCGCGACTTGAGCTACCGGGGTCGAATCGAAGGCCAGATCGCCCAGCCGCAGTCGCCGGTCCTCGTAGCCGACGGGATCCGCTGCATCTGCCTGGGCCGCCGCTATCATTGGATATCGCAGGTCGGCTTGGGGCACCTTCGAGAAGATCCGATGTTTGAGATCCACCGGAGCAAACAGGTTCGCGTGGGTCAGCATCATCTCGGCCTTGCCCAGAAAGAGGTAGCCTCCAGGGGTTACCGCAAAGTGAAAACGACTCAGGATCTGGCCTTGCGTTTCCGCGTTGAAATACATCAGCGCGTTGCGACAAGACAACAGGTCCAGCTTGGAGATGGGCGCGTCGCGCGTCAGGTCGTGACGCCCGAAGATAACCGCTCGCCGCAGTTCGCCGTTGAAGATATAGCGTTGATCGACCTGGTCGAAGTACTTCTCCTTCATCCCTCCATCAATAGCCTGGAGGTCCTTGTCGGCATAGTTGGCCTGGCGCGCCTCAGCGAGAGCCTCCTCGTCGACATCCGAGGCGTATATCTTGACCTGATGCCGAAACACGTCCGGTCCCACCGCTTCCGCGACCAGCATGGCGAGACTGTAGGCTTCTTCGCCGGAAGCGCAACCGGCGCTCCAGATTCGAATGGGATCGTCAGGCCCCTTCTGCGCCAACAACCGAGGTATGCATTCCGCCGCCAGATAGTCCCAGGCAGCCTGGTCGCGGAAAAAGGATGTGACGTTGATCAAGATGGTGTTGAAAAGCTCAGCGAATTCTCCAGGGTGGACCTCGAGGTAGTCGATGTACTGTTCAAAACTCCCGATCCCCACGGTGTCCAGGCGCTTCCGCACGCGGCGCGTGAGGCTGGGGCGCTTGTATCCGTTGAAATCAAATCCGCGGCTTCGCTTGAGATAGTCCAGCAGCGATTCGAAGGCGTCAGATGTCTCGTCGTTCGTCATTGTCCCTCGATCCCTTCGGCCTCGTTCTTCATCACCAGGGTCACAAGAGCGGAGGCGATTTCACCCAGCGGCAGCACGAAGTCAACACTTCCAGTCTGGATGGCTGCGCCGGGCATCCCGAAGAACTCGGATGTTGTTTTGTCTTGAGCGACGACGGTGCCACCCATTTTCTTAATGGCTCGCACTCCCATCGACCCATCGCTGCCGGTGCCGGTCAGGATCACGCAAATGGCGCGCTCTTTGAAGCTTGCCGCCACCGACTCGAAGAGCAGGTCGGCGGAGGGACGCACGAAGTGCACGAGCTCCGATTGCGTCAGCGAGACCGTGGCGTCCCGATTGATAAGCATATGGCGATTGGGTGGGGCGATGTAAACCGTGCCGGCCACCAGGCTCTCTCCCTCGGTCGCCTGCTTGACCTTCAGCTTGGTACGGCGGTCGAGAATTTCAGCCATCAGGCTCCGGTGACGAGGATCAAGGTGCTGCACCACGACGATAGTTGCTGGAAAATCCGGGGGCAGCGAAGAGAGCACGTCGCTCAACGCGGTAAGGCCGCCTGCTGAAGCTGCCATCGCTACCACGTCAAAGGTTGCGCCTGGGAAATGCATCTCATTGTCGACTAACCTGGCTTCCACTTGTGTGAGCCTCGCTTCAGTTCAGGAACCAGAATAGTAGTGGTTTCAGGCAGCCACACTTGAATGGAGATCCATCTAAGCGCTGCGCTGTGCAAAAGTCCCTAATCGAAGGCAGTGAGGGCTCGGAAATAACAACTAAAACCTCGTGCCTGCTATCTTCCGCGCTCATTAAACCGTGGTTACTCTATGCCCCATCGTCTCATATGTCAATTGATAGAGACGGCATGCGTCAGCCTGACCGAAATGACTCGCTGACACATGTGGAAGATATGTCGCCCTCAAGAGTGCTCCCAGCGTCTTTTCGTGGCCTCATTATGCCCCAACCGCGGCGCCGACCTAAATCACTACCTTAACTTCTTCTTGAAAACTACTGGCGCATATGATACTTTCACCTCGATCGCAAAGAGGCGGGTGACAGTCATCCCCGCACTGGACTGGTAGCGTACTGGACCTCGACTGCAAGGACTCGACAAGGGAGCCTTCCCCGCGTACGCTTGTTCGAAGCGTACGCGGCGTACTAGCGGCAGGCAACCGGCGGATAGTTTTGCGGCCATCACGCACGGAGGTAAGGAGCCCGTTCCGGTTCCGATTATTTTGAGCAATGAGACTCTGAACAAGGCAGAAGCACCGAAGGACGAGTCCCCATCGAGGAATTCGCTCGCGATCTGGCTGCGATTGCAACGGTCGCTCGCCGAGAAGAGCGAAATCTCGCTCTCTACGCTCAACCGCGATTGCGCGGTAATCGGTCGAATAGAGAATGACAACTCCATCTGTCAGGCTATGCGTGCTTCGCCGGAGCACGCTCGCTTGTGCGCGGCAGACTGCGCGAATGCCTACGAGGGCGCGGTTCGGGTCGGCGAAACCATGGAGTTTCGCTGTCACGCCGGATTGCACTGCTTTGCGATACCGGTCGCCATCAACGACAAGCGGCTTGTTATCCTTGGGGGGCGAGTATTCACGTCGGCCTCCGAGTACACGGAATTCTTGAACCGTTATGGCGAGCTTGAAGAGATACGAAGCGGTGAAGGTTTGAAGAACCTCAAGTTCGTCGACTCCCGGGAGCTTCACGAGGCCGGAGAGCTTGTGGCTTCGACTGCGCAGTACCATTTCGAGAGACCGCCCGGTGTCGAATCGAGAACGCAAAGGGAACCCGAGATCGCGCCCGGCCTGCTCGACGCGCACCTCGAGATCATCCGGTTGGCGGACCAGCTCGAGAACCAGAATCGCTCGATGACGCAGTTCTTTGACTTTCTTCGGGGAGTGGCTTCCAATCTCGATTCCCAAAAAGTCTATCAATGGGCGCTCGTGAAGTTCAGCGCCATCATGGGCGCAGAGCGCAGTTCGCTCATGATCGTGAACGATCAAGCCGACGAGCTGACCCTCGAAGCTGCTACAGGAGCCAATTCCGAGACCTTGGGTCCTGTTCGTGTGAAGCTCGGAGAGGGAATAGCCGGCGGAGTGCTTGCCAGCGGAAAGGCGCTTGTGGTTCGCGACGTCGAGACCGACTCCCGAGTCGCAGCCGTGCGGCGGGGCGGCTACAAGGGCCGATCGTTCATCTCCTATCCAATTACGCTCGGTCCTCGGAAGGTTGGCGTCATCAACCTCACGGATCGCACTGACGGCTCGCCCTATGAGAGTGAGGACCTCTCGTTGCTCGATATGATGGCGCCGCATCTGGCCCTGATAATCGACCGCACCGAATGGCAGCGCAAGGCCGAAGCCTATCAGCGCATGTCTCTGACCGACGCGCTCACCGGACTCCCAAACCGCCGATATCTGGAAGAACGGCTGTTCGAGGAGGTAGAGAGGTCGAAGCGCCATGGCACGCCTCTGTCGTTCGCCATCCTCGACATCGATCACTTCAAGAGCTACAACGATATCTACGGCCACACGAATGCCGACTGTGTGCTGATAAAGACCGCGAACCTGCTTCGGTCAAGCGTCCGCGCCATTGATATGGCGACACGCTTCGCCGGGGACGAGTTCTGCGTCGTTCTACCTGAGACCGGGCTCTTCGATGCGGCGCAGATCGCCGAGCGGCTGCGCCGTGAGGTGAGCCAGGCCGAGTACAGATCAGAGCAGGACGAGTTGATGGGCCGGGTGAGTATCAGCGTCGGTGTTTCTTCGTTCAGCCCGTCGCGACAAAGCTCCCACGCAATCATTGAATCTGCCGACCGCGCGCTTTATCAAGCCAAGACCTGCGGCCGCAACTGCGTCGCCATATACGACGACCCGGTGGCGGGCCGCTAGCGGTGGTTGTTACGTGTGGCACAGACTCGGCAGGAAGTGCGCACGAAGGAGCTACCGGACATCATCTTCGCTCAGGCTGAGGGCAGCACGGTACAGGTTATCTACTGATGAGCAGTTCCGATTACAAGCAAGTTCTGAGCCGGCTTCCTGAGAATGAATTCTTCGATCGCAAGGTGGAGTTGGCGCGGCTTCACTACTTAGCTACTTCACGGTCGCGGCCGCGGGGAGTGTCAGGTGAGTTACGTTCCGAGAACGAGTTGCAACCACGACTCGCTCGAAACGCCCTTGTGCTGGGCGCGCCTCGCGTGGGCAAGACCGAGCTCCTGCGCAAGTGCTTCGATCTCCTTTTTAACGAACACCAGGAGGTGGCCCCCTTCTACTATCCACTGAAGTCCTACTACCTGGACGTCGATCGATTCGCGCGCGACTATCTCTCTCAGTTTCTCGCTCAGTTCATTGCGTTCCGCCGAAATGAGCCGCGGCTGATCGCGGCTGCCGATGAGCCGCTGGGCGCCATCGCCCGCGCCGCGCCACCCGGGGATTACCTGTGGATGCGGGCCATCGTAGATTCATTCACTCGCGCCGCGCAGTCGGGGGACTCCTCGCTGTTGCTGCGGTGCGCACTGTCGGCGCCCGCGGCGGCGTCATCGCACACGGGGCTTGGGCTGTTCATTCTGGTGGATAATTTTCACCTGCTTGCCGACCGAAGCAGCCAGGGGTCCAGTCTTCGCTCTGAGTTCATCAGGGCGCTCGCGGCGCACGACAGCCTCGGGGCTTCATTGATTTGGAGTACCGCGCCTCAGCTTCCGACCTATGCGCTCGCCGGCCTGCGGAGGCCTGTGGTTGAGCTGATACCTCCGGATGAAGAACTGTTCGGCCGGCTCGACCTCATTCGCATAGAGCCGATGGCCGAAGAGCCGCTCGAGAGGGTGATCCACTCGACCGCCGCGGGGCTCGGAGTCGAGATGAGCGACTCGACCGTCGAGTTGATGATTCAGCAGTTGAAGGGCGACCTGTTCTACGTTCGCGCCATGCTCGAAGCGGCGGCCTCTGTCGAGGGGGCGCTTACGACCTTCATGGAGTTCGAGAGAGTCTACACCGATGAAGTATTGAACGGGCGAATCTGCCACTACCTCGGCGCGTTGCTGCGAGATGTCGCGCCCGGCTCGCGCGACGGGCGGGCCGCGCTCGAAGCTCTGAGCCTCGTTAACGGGGCGAACGCCGCCGTTCCGCTGGACAGGGTGACCGAGCTTATGGGCGAGTACACCAGTGAAGTTGGCCAGGTGCTTGCGGGGATGCACGCGCGTGAACTCCTGGAGATAAGCTATGGCTTCGTCAATGCTTCGAGTGATTCGGTGCTTGCCGACTACATCAGGGCTAAGTACCGAAGCGAAGTGGCGGGCGCGCCCAGGCCGGTGGCGGGAGACGAACTGCTTGGCGAGAAGCTCAAGCATTCCTATCGCCTGATGATGTCGCGCTACAACCGCGCGGTTGAAGCCCAACTGGTCGAGTCGCTCTCCCGGTTCGATTTTCAGAGCGTGCCTGCGAGCTTGTTTAACGAGCAGGCCTTTGAGAAGGCCTACCGCGGGATGAGCCGGGTTCACGTGCGCCGCGCGCTCGATGAAGAGAAGGAGCGGGTGCGCCTTCCCCAGATAGTGCTGGTCAACGAGGCGGGTTCGGGCGAACAACCGGGCATGAGTTGGAGGCTGTTTGCCTCGAGCGGATTCGAGGGAGGCATCTACAGCGAAGCAAACGAGGTGCTGTGGCTGATAGCGGTTGTCAATTCGAAAGAGCCGCTCGACCTGGAAACCCTGGCGCGCATTGATCCGAAACTGAGAGCTGCCGGAAGGGGGATGCGCGGCCCGGCGGCGACGCCCTCACGAACCGTTCAGTGGTACATAAGCAAAGAGGGCTTCTCGTCCGCAGCGAGTGAGCGGCTGGCTTCGGCGAAGGCTTACTGCTCGACCTATTCTCAGCTTGATTTGCTTCAGGATCATCTGATCAAGCTGGGGTTGGGGGATGTGCGCCGGCCGGTGAGCGAATTCGAGCTGGTGATCCCGATCGAAGATGAAGCGGAGCTGATTGCCGCTCGAACCGTCGAGCAAGTGGCGAGGGCCGCGGACTTCGATCAGGAATCAATCAATCAGATCAAAACCGCGCTGATCGAAGCCTGCATCAATGCCGCCGAGCACAGCGACAGCCCCGACCGCAGGATCTATCAGCGATTTTCAGTTGATGAGGACCGCCTGGTCATCACTGTTTCCAATAAGGGCAGGAGCTTCGACCCGGTTGAGAGCGGCTCCGGCGCAACGGCCCCGGTCGGATCGCTCAAGGGATCGCGCGGGCGCGGATTGCAGATCATTCGCGCGCTGATGGACGAAGTGCGGTTCCAGCCTACCGACGACGGCACGAGCCTGGTAATGACCAAGTACATCAAGAGCCCCAAGAGCAGGGAAGAGTGAAAGGAATTGCGGATTGCGGATTGGGGATTGCGGATTTCGAATCTCGGTTATCGGAGTCCACCGTTCACCCAGGCAACACAAATCCGCAATCCGCAATCCGCAATCCGTCGTGGGGGAACCTCACAATGAGCACATTTGAGATCAAGACCAGGCTGGTCGAGGGGACAGCCATCGTTTATCCCGGCTCCTACCTCAATCAACTAAGGGGAGAAGACATAGAAGCGCGTTGCCAGGAACTGCTTGGACAGGGCGTACGCCGCATAGTCCTGAACTTCGAAGAGACTGAACTGATCAACAGCATCGGCATATCCATACTGCTCGGTGTTGTTGAG
>JBGPFL010000146.1:0-8475 GCA_041483295.1 Blastocatellia bacterium
CGTTGATGCGCAACTTCAAGATCGATGCCTTTCGACAGACTATTCAGTTGGCCAAACGCTCATTGGACATCTCCGACAGCCAGTTCAGGCAGATGGTCATCAACATCATCAGCTCGGTTCAACAGGCCTACTGGGACCTCGTCTTCGCGATAAGGAACGAGGAAGTGGCGCGAGCCTCGGTTGAGTTGACGCGCACCCAGCTTGGAAACAACCAGAAGATGGTCGAGGCAGGGACTCTCGCTCCGATTGAACTTCGCTCAACCGAAGCCGCGCTGGAATCGCGAAAGGGAACTGTTATTTCTGCGCTCCAGCAGATCACCACCGCCGAAAACGCTCTGAAGGCGCTGATGATCAAGGACCCGAACGACAAGATATGGTATTCGGAGATCGTTCCACTCGATGAGCCCCAGATGGGACAGACGACCTTAAGCCTGGAAGACCTCACCACCGTCGCTCTGAAGAACAGACCGGAGCTTGACCAGTTGAGGTTTCAGGTGGAGCAGAATCAGATAAACCAGAATTTCTATAAAAACCAGCTCAAGCCCCAGGTCGACCTGGTGGGCTTCTTTACCACCACCGGCACCGCGGGAAAGGCGAGTCAGGTCGTGGTTGATCCCGATTCACCATTTCCTCCAAGTACCGTTGGGCAAAGATTCCAGGGCGGTTATTTCCAGGCCCTTCGCAACCTCGGTACTTTCGACTTTCCCACCTATCAGTTTGGTGTGGCGATCAGCTTCCCCTGGCGCAATCGCACTGTTGAGGGCAATCTCGGCCGCTCGCTCGCCGAGAGCCGGAGGCTCGATGCCCGCCAGCGGCAACTCGTACAGATAGTTCAGGTCGACGTCAGAAACGCCTTGCAGGCTGTCGAGGCCACACGGCAAAGGCACGAGGCTGCCAAGGCCAGCCGCATCGCCGCGGACGCACAGCTCAGTGGTGAGCAGGAGAGGTTCCGCGCGGGACTGTCATCTAACTTCCTCGTCCTCCAGCGCCAGAACGATTTCGCGGTCGCAAAGGCCGACGAAGTTCGGGCTCAGACCGACTTCAATAAGGCGCTGGCTGAGCTGCAAAGAGTTACCGGCATGACGCTGGTCAGCAACAACGTAGAGGTAAAGCCGCCCGTCAACGACGTCAAATGATGGTTTCTGGTCTCTGGTTTCTGGTTTCCTCTGCTCCAGTATCAGAAGCCCCCCCCTAAACCAGAGACCACAAACTCCAAACCAAAAAAGGGTGGCCCTGATCGGGTCACCCTTTCGTGTGTTTACGGTTGTAAATCTATGGGTTCCTGTTTTTCAGTCTCTGGTTTCTGGTTATCCGAGCAAAGGACCGAGAACCAGAAACCATAAACTACAAACCAGGTCGGGTTTATCCGGCGAAACCGGCGATCTGCTCGCGATCCTTCGAGGAGAGATCGATGAAATCTACACCGAAACCCACTGTGAACTCATGATGCTTAACTAGTCCTGCCGTCGATACCACATGCCCGTTCGGCAGACGAAAATGCAACTTCACCATCGACCCGGCTGTGACCGGAACGAAACTCTCGACGAATAAACCTCTGGGATCGAGGTCGGCCACTCGGCAGTCTCTGCCAAATCCGTCAACCTCGCAGCGGGCGCGCAAAAAGTCCTTGGTCTCCTTTGCCTGCTCCCAGGATTTGCAAGCTCCAACAGCGGTCATAATCATGCTCCTTCTCTCTCCCACTAATTGCGCCATTCATAGACGCGAAACTGAGCTTGGGTCCCCTCTCGGAACTTGTCAGCATACACCAGGCCCGCCCTTGCCGACAAGCGAAAATCCGCCGAAGGAAGATTAATTCTTTGCCTCGTCCCCACGTGGACTTCTTTCAATGCAGTCGTGTATTTTTCTTGGTGTCTGTGCCTCCATTATCCGATCGAGTTCGTATTAAACCCAGGGGGCCTGGGGACATGATGGGCTGAGCGGCCTGGAGTCGTTGCGACCGAGTGTGCGATCGATGGAAGGGTCTCAAAAGATTAGCCTGAGAACGACAAATTAAGGCGTTCACGCTGAGGGAGTACGGTACATGGCGATTTTGACATACGAGGAAGCAGCACACCTGCTCAGGCGCATGGGATTTGCCGGAAGCCCGAGCCAGATTGAAGAACTCTCAAAAGAGCGCGGCAGCGCGGTCGACTCACTGCTCAACTACAATCAGATCGACAACAGCGCGATGCAAAGCCTGCTTGACAGAAGCTTCGATTTCTCGAACCCGGATGAGTTCCCAAAGTTCAACCGCGCCGAGCTCCAGCGGTGGTGGTTCACCCGGATGGTCTACACCAGTCGCCCGTTCGAGGAGAAGATGACTCTCTTCTGGCACAACCACTTCGCGACTGCGGCCTCGAAGGTCCCCGAGATCTTCATGTTCATTCAGAATCAGACCCTCCGAACCCACGCGCTCGACCGCTTTGATTCGCTGTTGGCCGCTGTTGCAAAAGATCCCGCAATGCTCATCTGGCTCGATGGCATCACCAGCGTGCGCGGGAGGCCGAACGAGAACTGGGCTCGCGAACTCCAGGAACTGTTCACGATGGGGATCCAGGATGCCGTCAGCGGAGCAACTTCATACACTGAATTTGACGTCCAGGAGATCGCCCGATGCTTCACCGGATGGAAATTCTTCGGGCCCTCTCGAACCGATCCCAATCGCTTCAACTATCAATTTTTCATCAATCCCGGCGAGTTCGATAGTACCGCCAAGACCGTCTATGGCCAGACCGCAAACTTCAGCGGCGACGACATCATAGGGATCATCTCCGCAAGGCGCGCCACCGCCCGCTTCCTGGTGAAGAAGTTCTTCGAGTTCTTTGTATATCCGCTCGACTCCACCGCCGCCGACAAAGCGACGATTGAGAAGTTTGCCGATGTTTACATCGCCAGCAACCACTCGATCCGAGAGGTGCTGCGGGCCATATTCGTCTCGGACGAGTTCTTCGGCGAGCGCTCCCGCTTCGGCCTGGTGAAATCGCCGGTAGAACTGATCGTCGGATCAATTCGCATGCTCGGGGCACGCTACAATCCGGGCGCGATCGGGAGGGGAGATCGGGGAGATCAGGTCTCGTACATACTTGGGGGCTTTTCCGCTCTTCTGGGGCAGGAGTTGTTCAACCCCGCCGATGTGTCCGGGTGGAAACTCAACCTCGGCTGGATCAACACCTCGCTGCTGCTCAATCGGTTCACCTATGCGGCCTTCCAGATCATCGGTCGCACTCGGGACCTGAACGCGCCGGGGGTGTGGGTAGCCAACGATCAGCTCCGCGCCTACACCAAAGCCAACGCAAAGAAGACTGTCCAGAAGTTTCTCACCTTGCTTGGGCCGGTCGAGACTGACGGCAAAACAGTTCGGCAGTTGCGAGACTATCTTCAGACTGACGATCGCGGCAACCTCGTTGGATTCACGAATGACGACCCGACCATAGACAAGAAGGTGCGAGGGTTGGTCCACCTGATAATGTGCCTGTCTGAGTTTCAACTCAACTAGGAGGAGCTATGCCGACGACCAGACGACAATTCATCAAGCGAGGCGCGGGGCTGGTCACTGTGGGCGTGGTGATGCCGCGAATATGGCTCGGCGAAGCGCGGGCGCAATCCGGCGGACCTCCCGCCGATCACAGGCTCCTGGTCATACAACTGGCGGGCGGCAACGATGGCTTCAACACCCTTATTCCCTACACGGACTCTCGCTACCACGCGCTGCGGCCGATGCTGGCGTTCACGGAGCCTGAACTGCACGACGCGCAGGGGAGATCGACGCTCATCTCCGATCAGTTCGGATTGCATCCCGCGATGGGCAAGATCAAAAACCTTTACGATCAGGGAAATGTTGCGATAGTGCAGGGCGTAGGTTACCCGAATCCCAACCTCTCACACTTTCTGTCGATGGACATCTGGCACACGGCCGACGTGAGCGGGCTCGCCCGCAAGGGCTGGTTGGGGAAGTACGCCGATCTTGCGCTGATTGGGTCGCCGGGTCTGCCGGCGGCCGCCCTCGGAGGAGGCGAGTTGCCTAAGAGCTTCAACGCCGAAACAGCGGTGATCCCGAATATCATCAACTTTCAACTCTTCAACTTCATCGCTGATCCGAGTTACCCGGGCGACTATAACAACCAGATCAACACATTCAACGCCTCGGCATCCCGGACCTTTCAGACCGACACTTTTATGGGTTCAATCAACAAGACGGCGTTCGAGTCGGTGAGAGGAGCCCAGCTCGTTCAAAGAGCGGTGAGCGGCTACACCTCTTCGGTCGTCTACCCCGACTTCAACCCTCTGGCCGTCGCGCTTAAGATGGCAGCCCAGATCATGGTGACAATGCCCGAAGCCAGGCTGATCTACGTGCAGATGGGCGGATTCGATCATCACTCTGATCAGGTCGCCCATCCGAATGGGCAGCCCAGCAAACTCACGGGCCAGCACTCGGTGCTGCTCAACTGGTTCTCGGAAGCGGTGAACCTCTTTCACGTCGATATGACCGAGCACGGGTTGGCCGACAAGCTGGTGATGATGCAGTGGTCGGAGTTCGGGCGCCGTCCGGGTGAGAACGCATCGTTTGGAACCGACCACGGAACGGTGGGGTCGATGTTCCTGATCGGCAATCCGGTTAAGGGCGGAATCTACGGCAATCACCCCTCGCTTGCGGCAACCCAG
Source organism: Blastocatellia bacterium (assembly GCA_041483295.1). Lineage (GTDB taxonomy): Bacteria > Acidobacteriota > Blastocatellia > UBA7656 > UBA7656 > DASYSA01. The sequence goes on from JBGPFL010000146.1 coordinate 4,663, forward strand.
TTGGACGCGGCGGGCAATCCGCGGTTCAGCGTCGACTTCCGCGAGGTCTACGCGACCATTCTCGATCGCTGGCTTGGGGCCGACTCAAGGGCGGTGCTTGGAGCGACGTATCCGGACGTGGGGTTCCTCGCCTGACGGAATCGGAAGAAAGGGCGATCCGCAGATGTCGCAGATAACACAGATAAAGAACCGCTCGAGCGATTGGCCTTTCATTCGTAGTATCTGTGTTATCTGCGCAATCTGCGGATGAATACCTGCGGATGAATATCTCGCGGCTCGATGGGCTCCGTGAAAAGTATTTCCCGAAAAGGATTGCTGCGGTATAATCGACCCTAACCAGGGGAAAAGTTAAAGGTAGAGAAAGCTCTAGTAACGGGTCCTCACATCGAGCGAATGGGTGACGTAGTATGCATTCACGGGAGATCCTTCAACTCGGTAATTCGAAGCTATGGCAGACATCTCTCCCGGGGGAGGAGGCCTCGTCGGCCACAGCGCAATCGCAGATTAGAGAGAAATATTTTCAGACTTACTGCCCCTTGCTCAAGTCTGAAGACTCGAAGAACCTAAGACCTTAGCTTTAGTCTCACGCGAATTCGAAGGTCGGCTACAGAACGAGGCCACGCGGTAGGCGTAAGAGTGGCCATTGACGGCGGCGAATGTCCGCGGTCAAACCCAAGGAGGAGAGCAACTATGGCAACCCCATTAACCGAAGATCACGCCAGGCACATTCTTAGAAGGATGGGATTTGGCGGGCCTCCCGAAGAGGTCGACCTGCTCATGCAGAAGGTGTCGCGAGAAGCGGCGGTCAATTACATGATCGACTACGACCAGATCGACAACAGCGCGATGGAGACCGCACTCGCCGCCAGCTTTGATTTTTCCGCGCCGCTCAACAACACCAAGATCAATCAGAACGAGATACGGCGGCGATGGGTCGTGAGAATGATCCTCTCTCGCCGCCAATTCGAAGAGAAGCTGACCCTCTTCTGGCACAACCACTTCGCCACGGCGATCTCGAAGGTCAACTCCGAAGTCCTGATGCAGGTTCAGAATGAGACGCTGCGCACGTACGCCCTTGGCAAATTCGACGATCTGTTGCTCAAAGTAGCACAAGACCCGGCCATGCTGATCTGGCTCGATACACAGCAGAACGTGGTCAACAGAACCAACGAGAACTTTGGCCGCGAGCTAATGGAGCTCTTCACGATGGGCATCGTCGATGTAGTAACCCAACTTCCGAACTACACCGAAGACGACGTAAAGGCAAACGCGCGGTGCTTCACCGGCTGGAACTTCGTCAGGCCGAACGCGAACCAGCCTTTCATCTATTCGTTTCGGCTCGTTGCGGCATCTCACGACAATGGGACGAAGACTGTCTTCGCCGGAACGCCGTACGAGAGGACCGGAAATCTCGACGGCACGGATATAGTCTCGATCCTGAGCGCACGTCCCTCGACCCCGCGCTACCTGGTGAAGAAGTTCTTCGACTTCTTTGTCTACCCAATCGATTCCAACAGCGCGACAGACAGGAGCACGGTCGACCGCCTGGCTAATGTGTACCTGGCCAACAACCATTCGATCAAGGAGCTTGCGCGGGCGATCTTCACCTCCGACGAATTCTTCAGCGAGCGCGCACAGTACGGACTCGTCAAGAATCCGGCGGAATGTGTGGTGGGACCGATTCGAATGCTCGGCGCACAATACAATCCGGGTGGCCCCGTTGACCGCCGAGACAATACGACCTATCAAAGATCTGCCCGGTTGGGCATGCAACTGTTCGAGCCACCCGATGTGGCGGGGTGGGACCCTCAACTCGCATGGATCAACACGGCGCTCATGCTCGAGCGCTACAATGTAGCGGAACAGTTAGCGATCACCAGAGTCACCGATCTGACTACGCCGGGGGCATTCTTGACGCTGGATCAACTCAAGAAGTATACCAAGGCGAATCCAAAGAAGACCGTCAACAAGTTTCTAGGGGTCTTGAACGTCAGCACCGACAACGCAACGGTGAAGACGCTCCGGAACTACCTTCAGGCGGACGATGCCGGCAACCCGGGCGTTTTCGATTCGACCTTGGATACCGTAATAGACAAGAAGATCCGCGGCCTGGTCCACCTGATCATGAGCCTGCCGGAGTTTCAGTTGAACTAGGAGGAGAGAGCCATGGCAACAACTAGAAGACAATTTATCAAGCGCGGCTTGGGCGCGGTTACCGTCAGCGTGGTGGTTCCAAAGATGGGCCTCCTCAAGGCGCTCGGCCAGGAGACGCAGGCCAGGTTGGATCGCAGGCTGGTAGTAATTCAGTTCGGCGGGGGCAATGACGGTCTCAATACCATCATTCCCTACAGTGACTCCCGCTACCTCAGCCTCAGACCAACTCTTTCCCTCAAGGACACCGAACTCGTGGATTCGGGTGGTGTCTCGACAATGATCAACAGCGACATTGCCTTTCACCCGGTCATGAAAGAGATCAGGGATCTCTATCTGCAAAACAAGGTGGCGATAATGCTCGGCGTGGGCGAGCCGGGCCAGAGCACGTCTCATTTCACAGGCACCACCAACATCGCGAGCGGCAGGACCGATGGAAACTTCGGCGGAGGGGGGTGGCTCGGCCGGTACGCAAAGCAGGCGTTCGGCAGCTCGGCAAATTTCATGGCGGCGGGGATCGGCGGCTCGCTTCCTCAGATGTTTTACTCCGACTACGTGATTCCGAATATCTCCAGCTTCGCTCAATACACTTTCCAGACCGATGGGCGCTTCACGGCGGATCGCAAGAATCAGGTGGCGGCTTTCAACGCGGCGACCAGCAGGGCCTTCCCGGCTGACAGCTTGATGTCTGCGATAAGTGGTACGGGACAGCGGGCGTTTAACGACTCAGTGACGATTCAGACGGAGACAGCCAAATACAACCCGGCCGGTTATCCAAATACCGGGCTGGGAAATGCTCTGAAGATGGTGTCGCAACTGCTCGTCACCATCCCGTCGACCAGCTTGACTCACGTACAGATCGGGGGGTTTGATAATCACCAGGGTCTGGTTGTCGGCGGGAACAAGTTGGTGGGTGGGCACGCCGCGCTGCTGACTCAGTTTTCCCAGGCCATAAAGGCGTTCCACGATGACATCGCGACCGCGCCCAACAATCTGGGACAGAACACAATAATAATGACGTACTCTGAGTTTGGCCGGCGTCCCCAGGAGAATGGGACGTCGGGCACGGATCACGGCTCGCTGAGTTGCTGGTTCGTCATCGGCGACTCAGTGCACGGTGGCCTGTACGGCCGGCAGCCGTCACTTTTGACGCTCGATCTCGACAGCGGAGGCAATCCGAAGTTCGGCGTCAACAGCCTCGATCTCCGGTCGATCTATGCAACGATTCTCGATCGGTGGTTCAACCACCCTTCGCCGTCGGTCCTCGGCACTCAATTCGAGAACGTGCCATTCCTATAAGGAAGAAAGAAGCAGGGTCGGATGGCAGGGTCATCTCGGATCTGAGCACCGATTTAGGATGACCCGCTCACGACCCTTGCCGACTCTGTCCCGATCCTCACATCTCGATCGAAGCACGACACCGAAATAGGCACGCTGTCAGATCGTGATCGGGCTGACCTCGCTCGTCCGGAGTGGGTCTGTGACTGTTTAGAGCGCGGAAAAAGGTAGAGGCTTATGTTCAAGTTAAGCGGCAAGAAGCTGAAGGTTGTATTCCTGATCTTGTTCTCGGCCCTCGCGGTCTATGCGAAGATCACCGGACCGGATCCTGGCTACACGAATGCTCCCGGGGACATAGGGAACTGCACGGCCTGTCACAACGAC
>JBGPFL010000147.1:0-8456 GCA_041483295.1 Blastocatellia bacterium
GGAGTCGTCGCCGTCATCACCGGCAAAGAACTACCCATTCCCTACGGCATTCTCCCCGTGAGCCAGGACGAACACGCGCTCTGCATCTCGAAGGTCCGCTTCATCGGCGATCCAGTTGCCGCCATCGCCGCCCTCGATGAAGACACCGCCTTCGAGGCGCTCGACCCCATCTAGGTCGAGTACGAGCGGCTCGACTCAATCGCTTCCATCGAGGACGGTCTGACCACTGAAGTCCCGCGCATTCACAACTACGGCGAGTCTGGAAACGTTCACAAAAAGGTCTCGCTCGAGTTCGGCGACATGGAAGAGGGCTTCGCCGAGGCCGACTTGATTCGCGAAGATATCTTTTTCTACGAAGGCAACACGCACCTCCCCATCGAGCAGCACGCGGCGGTCGCGCACTTCGACTCCGACGAAAAACTGACCCTGTGGAGTTCGACTCAGACTCCTCACTACGTTCACCGCGCGCTTGCGAAAGTGCTCGAGCTGCGGGCCAGCCACATCCGGGTCATTGCAACTCCGAATGGAGGCGGCTTCGGCGGCAAGAGCGATCCCTTCAATCACGAACTGGCAGTCGCCAGGCTGGCGATGATTACGGGCCGGCCGGTCAAGATCACACTCACCCGCGAAGAGGTCTTCTATTGCCATCGCGGCAGGCATCCGGTGCTCATGTGGGTTAAGACCGGGGTGAAGCGCGATGGCGCGATCACCGCGATGCACTTTCGCTCTATGCTCGATGGAGGCGCCTATGGCAGCTATGGCGTCGCGAGCACCTTCTATACCGGGGCGCTTCAAACAGTGACCTATGACATCCCCCGCTACAAATTTGAAGGCGTGCGCGTCTTCACCAACAAGCCGCCCTGCGGACCCAAGCGCGGACACGGCACACCGCAGCCGCGCTTCGCCCTCGAAGTTCAGCTCGACAAGATCGCCGAGCAACTCGAACTCGATCCGGCGGAGATGCGGAGCCGGCATCTGGTGGCCCCCAACACGGTGACCGCCAACTATCTGCGCGTCGGCAGCATAGCGCTCGGCAAATGCATAGATAAGGTTGTCGAGGGGAGCGACTGGAAGAACAAGTTTCGCAAGCTGCCATATGGGCGAGGCATCGGGATAGCTTGCAGCTCGTACCTGTCCGGCGCGGGACTGCCGATCTACTGGAACAACATGCCGCACTCAGGGGTCCAGCTTCGACTGGACCGGCAGGGCGGCGTCTGTGTGATGTGCGGCTCGATCGATATCGGCCAGGGATCCGATTCGATCCTGGCCTACATCGTCGCAGAGGTGTTGGGCATCGATCCGTTCGACATTCGCGTGCTGACCGCCGACACCGATCTGACGCCTGTCGATCTGGGAAGTTATTCGAGCCGCGTCACGCTCATGACCGGTAACGCGGCCCTTCAAGCGGCCGAACGCGCGCGCGAATTGCTGACCATTGCAGTGAGCGAGAAACTCGGCGTCCCGATAGAAAACATCTCGTTTGCCGATCGTCGGGCCTTCGATGTTGAGAATCCGGAGGTGGGAGTGAGCTTTGCCGAGGCGGTGCAGCTTGCCGAGTCCAGGTACGGCACGATAGGGACCGTTGGCTCATACACTCCGCCGCTCTCGCCGGGTAAGTTCAAGGGCGCCGGCGTCGGGCCTTCACCTGCCTACAGCTACTCGGCCGCGGTTGCAGAAGTCGATGTTGATCCCGAGACAGGAATCACTACGGTCGAGCGGATTTGGATTGCGCATGACATCGGACAGTCGATCAATCCCGTGCTGGTGTTGGGGCAAGTCGAGGGCAGCGTGTACATGGGGCTGGGCGAAGCCTTGATGGAAGAGATGGCCTACCGTAACAATCGCAACGTCGTGCACAAGTTTCCGTCGATGCTCGAATACAAGAGTCCGACCACGATCGAGATGTGCGACGTGAAGACCTACCTGATTGAGGAACCGGATCCTAACGGACCTTTCGGCGCTAAGGAGGTGGGGCAGGGGCCGTTGCTGCCCGTTCCACCGGCCGTCGTGAACGCGATCTACGACGCCGTCGGGGTTCGCATCGACGAGGTGCCCGCGACTCCGGAGAAGGTGTTGGCGGCCCTGCGCGCGAAGGCCCAGGGTAAAGAAGGACGCTATGGCCCGACCTCGATTCCCGAGGTGGCGTGGCCTGCGCCGCTCAAGGTGTTGACTCCATCGGAAGGCGGAGATGGCAGGGAGATGCCGCGCGAAGCTGTTCACTCGCGAGATTGAGATACGGCGGTGGGCAGTGCGCTTGGAAGCGAAAGGGAGGCGCTTTTATGTCTAGTGAGACAAATGACATCGAATGGGATATACGCCGTGAGGGACACGCGTGGCGCGGGGAAGAAGCCGCAGACAGGCTCGACCTGTTTCCTGCGAGGGCGGAGATGGTTGATGGGCTGCTCTTCTGGTCGTATAAAGAGAGGCTAACGGCGCTGGCTCTGCTGCTTGAGAACGTCGGAGTAGACAAGGCCGTTCGTCTGGGCGAGCCAGAGATCTGGAGAGAGGCTATCGCAGCGTTGGATCCAGGCAACGAAACCTGCTCTTGAAGACGGAGGCTAATATGGCTTCACAGCGCAAACCAAGATTTACTCCCGAAGAATACCTCGAGATGGAACGGAAAGCCGAGTTTAAGAGTGAGTATCTCGACGGAGAGATATTCGCGATGGCAGGAGCCCGCGAGCGACATAACTTGATAGTCATCAATGTAGTTATGCAGTTGGGTATACAGCTCAAGGGCCGGCCGTGCAGACTCTATTCGAACGACATGCGCGTGGATGTTAGGGAACATAGACTTTACTCGTACCCGGATGTCGTGGCTTTATGCGGTGAGCCGCTGTGGCGTGATGCACGAAGAGACAATCTGTTAAACCCCGGCCTGATTATCGAGGTTCTCTCCAGGTCGACGGCGGCCTACGACCGGGGTGAGAAGTTCGAACGTTACCGCCGAATCGACTCCTTCGTTGAGTACGTACTGATCGCACAGGAGAAGCCACACATCGAATATTTCATTCGCCAGCCTAACAACCAATGGCTCCTATCCGAGATAAGTGGCTTGGCGGGCAAGGTACACTTAGATTCGATTGGTTGTGACCTCATGTTGGCCGACGTTTACGACAAGGTGGAAGCAGGTCCCGAAGACGATGGCGAGTCCTTCGGATTAGAAAGCCGATAAACCTGGTACAGGCGGTGGCGAGGCCGTTTTTGTCCGCGCGCTTGAAGATCTCACCATGAATTTTCCGAAACCTGCTAATGCTTCGTGCTGATTCTTGTGATTCGTGGCCCTTTGCCTCAACCTTCAAGGAGATCGTATGACCAATGCAAGGTCAACTTCACTCAGGCTTTTACTGCCGCTCGCGCTCTTTTTGTTTCTCCCAGTAGTCGCGGCCGCCCAGTCGCCAGTGGTGGCCTACAGCATTACTCCGGACAAGAACCCGACTACCCACTTTCTACACATTTCGCTTGAGTTCAACTCCACCGCTCCTTCGGTCGACGTTGCGATGCCCGCGTGGTCCCCGGGCGCGTACAACATTAATAACGCATGGCGCAACGTTCAGGAGTTCTCCGCATCCGACGAGACTTCCACCACGCTCAAGTTTGAGAAAGTCGACAAGCAGACCTGGCGCATCTATCTACAGAGCGGCCACAGGCTGACCGCAAGCTACAAACTCTACCAGCGGAGCTACAATGACGAATTGTGCTACATCTCAGGCCCGAATGTCTTTATGTACGTCGTCGGGAGGTCGCCCTACCCGCTTGCTGGTCCAGTATCTGTGATGCTCGATGTGCCGGCCGGCTGGGTCGTGCAAACGGGGATGGACCCGCTCCCCGTGACAAACAGTTTCGTCGCCGCGAGCTACGACTCGTTCGTTGACTCGTCGATAGCGATGGCGTGCAGTTGGCAGCTGTGCGATTACAAGGGCGTGCCGCATTATATCGTGTTCATCGGTAAGGGAAACTACGACACACAGAAGATCACCGATGACACGAAGGCCGTGGTCACCTACCTGGCGGACATGATGGGTGGGGCGCCATACAAGAAGTATGTTTTCTTTCTCCGGGCGCGCCCGGGGCAAGGTTCGGGCGGGCTGGAGCATCTCAACTCGACCGATATCAGTTTTTCGGCCTATAACACGCACTCAACGCCCGTGAACTACAAGCGCTTCATGTTCGTTGTTGCTCACGAATATTTTCACCTGTGGAACGTGAAGCGGATTCGTCCGGCGGTCCTGGGTCCGTTCGACTATTCGCGCGAGCAGAACACGAGGAATCTCTACGTCTCGGAAGGCATGACCAGCTACTGGGCCGCGGTAGGACTCAAGCGGAGTGGCGTTTGGACGCTTCAAGACTACTACGGCGAGTTGAGCAGAGAAATCGGCACGCTTCAGTCATCTGCCGGCCGCAAGATTATGAGCGTCGAGTCGTCGAGTTGGGATACCTGGAATGCCGGTGACAACGCGGCTAACAATCGGATCGACTACTACAACAAGGGAGAGCTTCTTGGGAATCTGCTCGATCTCGAGATTCGGCATCGGACGGCTAATCAACGCTCGCTGACCGACGTGTTCCTGTACTTGATGAAGAATAACGGACTGCCTAAACCCGGCTTTGAGGAGAGGCGAGGCTTCCGCGATGCGGTTGAGTTGATCACTCGAGGGGCTGCGCCGGACAGAGCCGACTTCGGTGACTTCTTTGCGAGGTACGTTTCCGGAACCGAAGAGATTCCGTGGAATGCGTTCTTTGAGCACGCCGGACTGGTGTTGGAAGAGAAGAAGGACAAGGCCCGGCCTTACATCGGCATCACTACCGGAAACACATTGCCAGGCGCGGGATTCTTTGGCGCGCCTCCGACTGTGCTGCCGCAGGGACAGATTGCAATCGCCCGCATTGCGCCCGGTTCTCAAGCCGAGAGCGCGGGCCTGGATGTGGGTGACGTTCTGCTGGCAATGGATGGCGACCGCAGTGAAGCATCGAGCTTCAATGATAGATTTGCCGAGAAGAAGATCGGCTCGAGGATCACCTTCACGGTCTTGCGGCGAGATCAGATCAGAAACATCGAGGTTGCGATTGGGCAGGAGGAACCGGTGACTTACGTGCTCACTCAGAAGTCGGATGCGACCGATCTGCAGAAGACGATATTCAAATCGTGGCTGAACGAGAAATGAAGAGAAATGCGGAATGCGGAATGAGAAATGCGAAATGCGGAATGCGGAATGCGAATGTTGTACGCGAATTTCGAATTTCGCATTTCGCATTTCCCACTTCGCATTTCTTCTAGCGCGGACTGCCCGGGAAGCCGATCCGTTGCTCGAGGTCCTTAAATCTCGGGTCGGAGCGAAGACGATCGAACCAGGGATTCACTTTGATTGATATCAGCCAGTAAGAATGCTCCTGGTATGCTTTTTCGAGCCACTCTATCGCGATATCTGTCTCACGCAGCCCGGCGTAAATAGCTGCGGTGAAGTACGACGAAATGTAACGCTCGGCGGAGAGCCTGTTCAACTCTCGCAATACCTTCATGGCATCGGCGCGATTCCCCGCCTCTGCATGGAGGTGCCCGAGGCCGGCCACTGCCAGCGTGTTGGCCTTCGAGTTGTCGATAGCTCTTTGATATTCTTCGCCAGCCTTCTTGTACTCGTTCTTCTGCTCGTAGGCCCATGCGAGCACCAGATGGGCCGGCCAGAAATTGCCATCTAGCTCGAGAGTTTTCTGCAGGTGTTGGATAGACCTGTCTGGTTGGCGCCCAAAATAGAACCCCCACGCAACGCCCGTGCTTATGATCAAAGAGGTTGGTTCCAGCTCCTGGGCGCGAGTCAGCTCGCGCATTGCTTCGTCCGGCCGTCCCATCTGCGCCAGATATAGTCCATACCAGTGGTGAGCTGTGGAGTAATTGTGGTTCAACTCAAGCGCGCGCCTGTATTCCCGTTCGGCGCCGACCTGGTCCCATTCATAGGCTTCGAGCACGAGCGCGAGAGAGGTATGGGCCTCGGCGAGCCCCTCGTCGATCTCGAGCGCCTTCAGAGCTGCGGTCCTGGCCTTTGGTATACAGTCGTTCGCTGGAAGTATGTCATAGTTGTTCAACAGGTTGTAGCAGTCGGCCAGACCCGCATAGGCAAGTGCATACCTCGGATCCTGTTCGATGGCCTGGTTGAACTGCTCGATGCCCTTCCTGAGACCGTCGTCGGTCCGCTTATTCCAGTAGAAGCGGCCCTTCGAATATGCCTGGAAAGCTTCGGCGTTCTCGGTCTGCCGCTTAGCCAGGCGTTGCTGTTCGGCGCCCGTCAGTCTGAGCGCAAGTGCGCGTGCAACCGCCCCTGATATTGCGTCCTGCACCAGAAACACATCTGTGAACTTCTCGTCGAACGTGGCGGCCCACAGTGGCGCCTTATCTTCGACCCGCACCAGCTGAACGGTGACTCGGATTCGCTCGCCTGATCTCTGCACGTTGCCGTCCAATACCGCGTCCACTCGCAACGCTTGTCCGGCTATGATTGGGTCCTCACCGGGAGTCGTGTACCGGCGCACGGCATTGGTGGGACGAACCAGGACTTCGCTGATGCTACCCAGCTTTGTTATCAGAGCGTCAGCCATCCCGAGCCCCAGGTATTCGTCACTTTCGGCCCCGAGAGCCTTGAAAGGAAGCACTGCGATCGACCTTATCGCCCGTTGGCTGGCTGGAGGGTCCGGCTCGCGGATAACCAGGTAGTAAGTTACCGCACCCGCGACCCCGAGAAGCAATATCCCGACGGCGACGGCGGTCACCTTTCCCAGCCGTCTCCCACGAACTCCCAGGGCTGCGAGAATTGCCTGAAGCGCTTTTGTCCCAGTCCCAGCCGGGCTGCCTTCATCGTACGCCACTACTCGCACAGTAGAGATGAAGGTATAGCCTTGACCCGAGATGGTGGCGATGAACCTATGGTCCCCGACTTTCTCACCCAGCGCCTTCCTTAATGCCGAGACGTTGTGGGCAAGATTGGTCTCCTCGACGATGGCATTGGGCCATACGGCCTTCATCAACTCTTCCTTGTCGAGCACTCTCCCGCTGTTCTGGACAAGCACCAGCAGTGTGTCGAACGCCTTGGGCATCAACTGTACAACCGTCCCGCTGCGCAGCAGGACCCGCTTGAAGGGATCGAGGCGGAACGAATCGAACTCGTAGCAATGTCGTGGTTGTCCGCCCATAAGCCCCATCTTCAAGAATTCCCACAAAAATTCAGGACCGCTTACAAGACTTCCCACCGGGTTTCCGGTTATCGTCTGCCGCGAGGTGAGCAGGAATGGAGCTGCTCTAGAAGTCGTTGAGCGGCGTCCATTGTAATGCCAGGAAGTGGCCTGAGCAATAGTGCGGCCGTGCATCGATGCCCGCCTATTTGAATTCGATTAAAGGAAGGAGACAAGCACATGGGTTTTCTGGACAAAATGAAGGGAGCAGTAGCAGCAATAACCGGCAGCGCCGCGAAGGTGAGCCTCGAGTACCACAACGTCCTCGCGTCGCCCGGTGATATGGTCACCGTCAAGGTCACAGCAGCGTCAACCGGCGCCGAGGTCACCTCGAAAGGAATTTTCATCGATTTGCGGGGAACCGAGGAGATCGACATACCTGCCCGTTCGGCGATGAGTGTCGAAGAGAGGGTAGCCCTTTCCAACGAGACAGTGGAGAGGGCGTTTCAGATCGCGCCTGCCTTCACGCTCGCTGCTAACGAAACGAAGGTCTTCGAAGGGAACTTTCAGTTGCCCACGAATTGCCAGCCGTCCTACAGCGGCCGCTTTTGTAAGCACGAATGGCAGATTCGCGGGCGAGTTGAAGCATTCGGCAATGATCCCGACTCGGGCTACCTCCCATTTCGCATTGGTCTCAAGACTTAGAAGAAATGCGAAATGGGAAATTCGAAATGCGAAATGCGAACTTAGCCGCCTTTCGCATTTCGCAATTCGCATTTCCCAATCCGGTATAGCCCCAGCGAGTAGCGTCTTGAATCTACGCGAATGACTGGCTGAACTAAGCCTTTAGTCTCCATCTCACCAAGCTCGGAGAGAGGCGCCGCCGGAATGATGCCTTCCATTCTGCCGAATACCAGGTATTCAACTGCGTTCTCTTTGAGGTAGGCCAGAAATGGCTCCAATTGGACTGGGCAATTGGAAGAATCAAGGAACCTGGCTTCCGGAATGCTGCTCAAAACGCGCACCGTGCAGTCATCGCAGAGGATGTTGAGACCTGGGTTGGCCTGGTATTCACCTTTCAGATAATCGGCGATGGCGCGCTTTTGCGAGACATGGTTGACGAAGCCCACACCGTTTACAAGCTGCAAGCTCCATTGCGAGATACACAACGCCCCGACTACAACCAGGTAGCGTAACGCGCGAGGCCTTTTCCAATCTTTCACAACCAGGAAGGACCACGAGAGAACAGGAATCCCAAGCGCGAATATGATCAAACCGTACCGCGGCAATATGCC
>JBGPFL010000148.1:0-8431 GCA_041483295.1 Blastocatellia bacterium
CCGGCTTGTGTTCAATCATGTCCGACAAAGGCTATGTCATTTGGCAATATGGCAGATCCGACAAGCGAAGTCGCCCGCCTATCCAGAAGCAGTCGTGGGACGAAGCTATTGGAAGACCTTGGGACTAAACCGCGAGTGACCTATTTGAGCAGAAGAGACGACACTTAGATTCGAGTTCGGGAAGTCGCGTGCTCCCGGACTTGTTGGCCGGCCTCAGACGCGAAAAATAGGCGGCTACGGTGAGAGCATGAAGAGTCAAGAATTAACTTTTTCCGAACGACCGAGCGACGCCGGCATCAACCGCGATTTGCTGCGGCCCGTCATGAAGACCGGGCGCGGATGGGTCATCACGGTCGTCGTGAGCGGGCTGCTACTGTTGGCAGCCATCCTCGCGTTCGCCTATCAGGTCTCTAGAGGCATCGGAGTGTGGGGCCTGAATAGGCCTGTCTATTGGGCTTTCGACATAACCAACTTCGTCTTCTGGATTGGAATCTCGCACGCGGGCACGCTGATATCCGCAATCCTGCGCGTGACGGGCGCCGAGTGGCGGAGGCCGGTCACGCGTTGCGCTGAGGCCATCACGGTTTTCGCGTTGATGATAGGTGCGATGTTTCCCATCGTGCACCTTGGAAAGCCGTGGCTGTTCTACTGGCTTGCGCCCTATCCAAACGAGAGAGGGCTTTGGCCAAACTACAGATCGCCGCTGTTGTGGGACTTCTTCGCGATAAACGCCTACCTGCTTGGGTCCGTGATCTACCTCTACCTGCCGCTCATTCCGGATCTGGCCCTGGTGCGCGCAAGGTCGCGCGGCCTGCGGCGGAGGATCTACGGACTGCTGAGCCTCGGGTGGCAAGGCACCCAGCTTCAGTGGGCCCGTCTTGAGAAGGCCGTACAGATCATGGCGGTCATCATCATCCCGGTAGCGGTGAGCGTGCACACGATCGTGTCGTGGGACTTCGCGATGGCGATCCAGCCGATGTGGCACTCAACCGTCTTCGGGCCCTACTTTGTGGCCGGGGCGATATTTTCGGGGATAGCCGCACTGATAGTGGCGATGGCGATTATCCGAAAGGTGTTTCATCTGGAAGAGTACCTGCGTCCACTGCATTTCAACAATCTTGGACTGCTGCTGCTGACGATGAGCATGATCTGGTTCTACTTCACCTTTTCGGAGTACCTGACAACCTGGTACGGCAACGAACCCGCGGAGAAGGCAATATTTCAGTCGAAGGTGAGCGGACCGTATTCGCCCATGTTCTGGGGAATGATCGCGTGCTGTTTCGTCATTCCGATGCCAATACTTGCATTCAAGCGGCTGCGGACCATAGCGGGAACGGTCATTGCCTCGATATGTATTGTAGCCGGGATGTGGCTCGAGCGATTTCTGATCATCGTGCCGACGCTTGCTCACCCGAGGCTGACTTTCAATTGGGGCAGCTATAAGCCCACCTGGGTCGAGGTAGTCCTCCTGGTCGGAACGTTCGGGTACTTCGTGCTCCTATATGCGATCTTTACCAAACTCTTCCCAATAGTCGCGGTCTGGGAATACAAAGAGGGGCGCGGGCCCGCGCCTCCAGGCGCCACTCAACACCCACTCGGACTTCCCAAGGCGGCGACCGCTACAGGAGATTGAAGAGAATGGCGAACAGAGTTCTAGCGATATTCAGCACGGCCGCCGACGCGATGGGCGCCACCGAAGAGTTGAGGCGCGAGGGATTCGCCGCCGGATCGGTCGCGCTCCTTTCCTCCCAGCCAATACACGCTGAGATAGAGAAAGGGCTCGATGGCAAACGGAGCCGAATAGGACTATTTGCGATAGCAGGCGGGGTGATTGGGGCGACGGTGGCGGTAGGCCTTACCGCTCTCACGTCAATGCGCATGAATCTGGTAACCGGGGGGATGCCCATAGTAGCACCGTGGGCCTTCGGCATAATCGTGTTCGAGATGACGGCGTTGGGAGCGATATTGTCGACCCTGGGCCGGATGGTCTTCGAAGCGCGATTATTCCGGCGCGCGTTGCCCGAGGAGTGTGATACCGCGATTGCAGATGGTAAAGCAGTTGTCGTTGTCGACGTCGATGCGGAGGATGATTCGCGCGCCGGCGCGGTTCAAGCAGTGCTGACTCGAAGAGGCGCCGAGGTGCTGTGAGCAGTTTCGAAAATCGACCGGGCATTTAGAGATCAGCGATCAAAAACCCTAGGAGGACATTGAACATGAGGATTTTGAAGTTTTCGATAGCAGCGGCAACGGTGGCGATTTGCACCTTTGCGCTGCTCGGCAAACCAACAGCGGCGTCCAGCCGCGTGACCCCATCAGTAGCTGATGGTGCGGCCGTGTTCGGGAGCAAATGCGTGCTTTGCCATGGAAAGGATGGCGCTGGGCTTCCAAGTTGGAAGGCTAAGGGGCAACCCGATCTTACCGATGCCGACTGGCAGAGGTCGCACACCGATGCCCAGATCGCCGAGACGATAAAGAACGGCAAAGGCAAATACATGCCCTCGTTCAAGGCAAAGCTCTCTGACGAAGAAGTCAACGCCGTTGTAGCGCACGTTCGGTCGTTGGCAAAGAAGGAATAGAACCCGCGTAGGGGTCGCGCCGTCCCTACTGGGCGGGCCTCACGCATTCTTTGACCCTGTTGTTTTGTAGTTCTTGTCTTTGCGTTGGTAGCAGGTCGTTCGGCATCAGGGCCTTCAGGGGCTGCGCCCTGAAACCCATCCCGCATTGTTGCCGAACCCTAGAGGTTGCTTTTTCCCTAGATCAAAATGGGTGCTATGTGGTTGAGCCGTAAGGGTGTCATAAAGGGTTACCAGACTCGGCAAACCAGGGCGCTAAGAGAACTCCAGAGCCAGTCCCGTCCCTGTGATTAAGCCGAATCTACATACGTGCGGCTTCACTGTTCCGCACTCGTAGTTCAAACATCTACTGCCGGCCGATTTCGTCGGCCCGTCAGTTAAGGTGTGGCTCCCTGAGAACGGTAATACATATCACTACATTACCAGTATGGAGGAGGACCTAGTATGTTTGCACTGAGAGACAATCTGAAGAAGCTGAGTGTGGTTGCAGCCGGGGCCGCCCTGGCTGGACTCGCATTTCACGCTGAGAAGAAGGAGGCGAAGGCGATTCCGATGTTCGCTCGCAGATACGGAGTGCCATGCTCCACCTGCCATACCTCGCCGCCTCGCCTCAACGAGACCGGTTATCAGTTCCGCGCCGCCGGATTTCGAATGCCCACGGAGATCGGCAAGCCTGCCGGCGGCGACCATCCCTTCAAGCCGACTGACTACGTCGGCTTCCGCTTGCAGCCCAGATACGATGTAATCCGCACATCTGTCGGCTCCGAAACCAGGACAACCGAAAAAGCGCGACTCTTCGCGGCCGAAGGATATCTCTGGTATGCCCCCATTTCGAAGTACTTTTCCTCGAACTTAAAAGTAACCTTTTGGCCCGAAGAGTCAAATGAAACCGAGCTCACAGAGAGAGTAGAGGGAACTCTGAGATTCACCTACGGGAACGCCGACCGGTTCATCGACATTCGCGGTGGGGTACCCCATCCACACGAAGGCTTCGGTGGGTCGGAGGCCTATGTCGTGTGCGACACTCGACCCTTCATTCATGAGCTTCAAACCGCCAACTTCAATCAGGATACTTTCTTCACGCCTGATGGCTTCCACCAGGCCGGAGGCTCGGTGGGCTACTACCACAAGAGAAGCACCATCAGGCTACAGATAACTGACGGGATAAGAGTCAGACAGGACGACAACGGCAACCTTGAGCCTTTCGGCAGAAGGGATCCGGTCACCACGGCTCTGCCGCAATCCAACAAAGGCGGCCCCGACTTCAATCTCTTCTTCAATCAGATTCTGCACCACCAGGCGGGCAACTTCTCGGTGCAGTACTACAACGGCCGGTCGTACCTGCCCAGACTTGATCTGCTCTCACCGGGCACCGGGGTTGCAGCAGCCACGCTGCCGCAGCCAGGCGACCTTGCTGACTTTTCGAGAAGGCTGAGCTTCGCCGATAACCCGCTGGCCTTGCGCTCCATCGCGGTCGGTCCGGGAGTCTCCGCATTGGAAGCGCCTGCCCAGCTGATCGATCTGACCAACGTTCCATTCTTCAAAAACAACTTCGACCGGCTCGGCATCTATGCCGGGTACCCGATCAAGAGAGTCAACTTGCTCTATGGAATCCAGCGGGGCCGAGACACTATCGGATCTGGAGGTCGTTTCACCAGCCTCGGCCACTTCGGCGAAGCCATGATCCGGGTCGTCAACGACATCAGCGTCGTTGGAGCCCGCTATGACTGGTTCGACCCGGCCCGAAACAAGGAGCATAACGAGATAACCAGCATAACGGCGTACATGAACGTGTGGCTTCACAGTGAGCTTCGCGTGACGCCCGAATACCAACACCTCGTCTTCAAGCGCGGCGTGGGTGAGCTTAACCACACCGACAATAAATTTCAGCTACGCCTGTACTGGGTCAGGTAGTTTCTCCAAGAGTGGTCAGTGGTCAGTGGTCAGTTATCAGTTGTCAGTTGTGTAACCAATCCTTGCGGCGAAGTCACTCAGGCTTCGCCGCAAGGCACGAAGAAATGCGAATTTCGAAATTTCGCATTTCGCATTTCGCATTTCCCTTTTCCTCCGTTGACTTCCAACTTCAAACTCAATAACGTGAAGCGGTCCGGTTGATCACGATAGGAGGAACTCAAAGAAATGAGAGTCGGCATCTCGCTTCCTCAACTCGGGCCGCAGGCGTCACCCGAAAACCTGATACGCGTAGCCGTCCGCGCCGAAGAGCTTGGCTATGATTCAGTATGGGTGCTCGAACGGCTGCTTTGGCCCGTCAATCCCCAGGAACCATCAAGAAGCTGCGGGACGCCGGGGTCACCTGCATCGTGCACTCGCCTCCGGAGATCGGCTTCATCGAGTCGGCGAGCATCGAGATGGCTCTCATCCGGATGGAGCAGTTGATGGAGATATCGCGGTAGGGCTGCGCAGGTAATGGACGACAAGACGCGAGCATTCGTCAGGCATCAACGGATCGCGCACCTCGCGACTGCAAGCCTGAGCGCGCGCCCGGTGGTCGTTCCCATCTGCTATGCGTTCGACGGCGAGAACATCTATTCGCCGCTAGACGAAAAGCGCAAGAGCGCGGACGTTCGGTCGCTCAAGCGGGTGCGTAATATCGAGGCCAACCCTCAGGTATCGCTGGTGATTGACGAATATTCGGAGGACTGGAGCAAGCTTACTTACGTACTGATCGCCGGAGTGGCTGAGATACTCGAACCCGGCGATGGCCAGGGCGAGCACATGCGAGCGGTTTCGTTGCTGCGAGAGAAGTACACCCAGTATTGCTCAATGGCAATTGACTCTCGTCCGATGATCAAGATCTCATCCCTGAGGATCAAGAGATGGTCGTCCGATCCCGAAGTGCTCGCCGATTGAACACGGGGGGCGCGGTTTCCAGCAGGCTGCGAAGACCCGTTTATGGCACGAAGACTCGGAGACACAAGGCCCGATGGGTGATCATGATTATGACTGTGAGAAGGGGCAGCCACGAATCACACGAATTCCACGAATGATTCACGAACTATTCGTGGAATTCGTGTGATTCGTGGCTGCTCCTTGTGTTAGTTTAATGAACTGCGATCAGCCCCGGTCGGTAGACTTCAGGAAAGGAAGATTCTCGATGATCTCCAGGAAAGCATTCGTAGTCCTCGTAGCCGCAGTTGCTTTACTATCAAGTGTGAGGCTTATGCAGAGAACAATAGCGCAGCAGAAGGATGCACCCTCAACCAGCATCAAGATCGTCAGGCTCGATCCGCGCTTCGACAAGCTCGTCCCAACCGACGCCGTGGTGGAGAAGCTAGCGGACGGTTTCAACTGGGTCGAAGGTCCCGTCTGGGATCGCAAGGGCGGGTACCTGCTCTTCTCAGACATCCCGAGCAATTCCATCATCAAGTGGCAAGAAGGCAAGGGTACCGGCCTCTTCCTGAAGCCGAGCGGATACAGCGGCTCGGCTCCGTTCGAAGGCCGCGAGCCGGGCTCGAATGGTCTCGCGTTCGACTCGAGCGGCCGGCTCGTGCTTTGCCAGCACGGCGATCGTCGCATTGCGAGGATCGAAGCAAACGGCAGCACGACGACGCTCGTGGATCGCTACGAAGGCAAACGGCTGAACAGCCCAAACGATCTGGTCTTTAAGTCGAACGGCGATCTGTACTTTACCGATCCGCCCTATGGCCTACCCAAGACCTTCGAAGATCCCCGCAGGGAGCTCGATTTTTGCGGCGTGTACAGGTTGACTCCAGCCGGGAAATTGTCGCTTCTAACCCCAGCGATCAAGGCCCCTAACGGAATCGCGCTCTCTCCAAACGAAGGGACACTATACGTTGCCAGTTCCGATCCGAACCGCGCGATATGGATGGCTTACGACATGAAGGCCGACGGAAGAATCTCCAATGGCCGCGTCTTCTTCGACGCGACCGCCTGGGTTAAGGACAATCCCGGACTCCCTGACGGCATGAAGATCGACAAGCAGGGAAACCTGTTTGCGACGGGACCCGGCGGCTTGCACGTCTTCGCCTCTGATGGAACGCATCTAGGTTCCATCCGGACCGGGGTGCCTACGGCAAATTGCGGATGGGGCGGCGATGGCTCGGTCCTCTATATAACCGCAAACACTGCGATCCTCCGAATCAAGCTATCGACAAAGGGTTTCTAGCAGGATAGAGACTCGAAGACACAAAGCCGCATCAGGCCAATGGTCACCTGCTTTTCACTCTTCGTGCCCCTTCGTCTCTTGGTGTCTTAGTGGCGAACTTTCTTGCATCCTGCCGGCTCACCCAGAAGCCGGAGTCTTACTCTGAGATCCAGGATCACTGACGGAGGTTGACGGCGTGGGATTCCCGACTATCTTGAACTGCGAAACAGCTACGTTTAGCTTTTGAGACAGATGTGCGGTCGACTCCACTATTGCGGCCGTTTCGCGGGCGCCGGCAGAGGTTTCCATCGCTATCGTGGAGATTGTTCGCATGGCAGTGGCCATATTCCTGGCTGCAACCGCCTGCT
This sequence comes from Blastocatellia bacterium, assembly GCA_041483295.1. Classification (GTDB taxonomy): domain Bacteria; phylum Acidobacteriota; class Blastocatellia; order UBA7656; family UBA7656; genus DASYSA01. Next base: position 7,068 of record JBGPFL010000148.1, read on the forward strand.
CCTCAGAGGACGCGGCTATCTCTTGCATGAGCGTTGTGAATTTGGAAACCGAATCTGAAATGTCTTCCAGCGAAGCGCTGGCCCTTTCTGCCAGGTTGATCCCCTCGCTGACCACTTCGGTCCCCTTGGCCATCGCGGTGAGCGCGGCGATGGCCTCTTTGTCGACTGCCTTGAGGATTACGTCGACGTCTTTAGTGGCCCGAGCGGACCGCTCGGCCAGTTTTCTTATTTCTTCTGCCACGACGCTGAAGCCCAGACCCGCCTCGCCGGCGTGAGCCGCCTGGATTGCCGCGTTCACAGCAAGCAAGTTAGTCTGCTTGGCTATGTCGTCTATCAGTATCATTATTTCGGCTATGGTGGTGCTGCGGCGCGCCAGCATCTCGAGCTGTTGTGCGGTCTCTTTTACAGCATCGTCGATTCGATTGATTGCATTGGAGGTGTTACGTACAGCGCTGTCCCCCACTTGCGCGACCCCGAGAGCGCGGCTCGCCGCCTCTGCCCAGGATTCGGCACGAGTGGAAACATGCGCCATGGATGCCGCCATTTCTTCTACCGAGCTCGACGTATTCGTTATTTCGTCTTCCTGGCGAACAGCCCCCGCAGCCATGTCCTCAGCCGCCGTGAGTACCTGAGACGAACTTGCTGAAATCGTCAGCGCCATCTCCTGAACTTGAGAGATCATACCGCTGAAGTCCCTGAGCATCGTGTTTAGGGAAGCGGCAATTCGCCCGAGCGTGTCACGACCCTCGCGTCCGCGTCCCGTCAGATCTCCGGCCGCGATTGAGGAAACAAGCTTGAGCAACTCCTCGAGGTTGGCCTCGAACTCCGCCTCCGCAAGCTTGCCCACGGTTACGTCTCTTGATACTCCGACCAGTCCGGTCACCACTCCGCTGGAGTCCCTTATCGGGACCTTGGTCGTCGAAAGCCACCGAACGTCACCTGTTCGGGTCTCAAGTTTCTCCACCTTGCCGATTAACGGTGTCTCGAACTCGAGGATCTGCCGTTCATCGGCCATCACCCCGCGCGTGTATTCTCCATCGAAAAAGTCGCTATCGCTCTTCCCTATGGCCGTTCCGGCGTCGGTGATTCCCATTAGATCGGCTTGCGCCTTGTTGATAGTAGTAAAGCGGCTGCGATTATCCTTGAAATAGATGCAATCGGGAATCGTATCCAGCAAGGTGTGGAGCAGGTCCCGCTCGCGGGCCAGATCCTCTTCTATTCTCTTGCGAGAGGTTAAGTCCTGAAGCGTTGTAAGCACGCCAACTATCTCATTGTCGGAATTCCTTATGACCCTGTTTTCGAGCAGTACCGGTACCGGTCTCCCGTCTTTTCTAATAAAAGTTCTCTCATAAGCTGCGTCAGGA
>JBGPFL010000149.1:0-8410 GCA_041483295.1 Blastocatellia bacterium
CAGTCTCCTTGTGTGTCGGCTGCGCGCCCAGCGTGAGCACGCGATTTAGTGTTGCCTCGCTCGCGTCTCGGAGAAAGTTCGGAGTTCCACCTTTAGGGGCTGACTGACGAACGCAAGCTAAAGCTTGAACTCTAAACTGTGCGCGAGTGTCGATTCCTGATGATCTCAACTTGATACCAGACAGTTTGAGAGCGCTATGAGAGTATTTGAATTGGTGCGGGTCACGGACGTTCCTATTAGGCTCTTGACCCTCTTTCTATACTGTTTCAGCGCCTTAGCCTTGCGATTGAGGTTGCCGCTCGCCTCCGCGTCCTCGGCGGATTGCAGATTTGCGGCGAGGGTATCGTCGCCGGCGCCACCGTTGAAAACTATTCTCGTCAGGTATTGCAGCTCGTCGTAGGAAAACAGCGACGGCTGAGTTATGTCAAGATCTCCCGTCGCGACCATTATGTCCTGGCCCGCCTGCGCGTCGAGCGTGTCCAGCCTCAACTCGCGAGTTAATGCATAGTTGAACGCCTTCAGAGGCAAGAAAGTCGGACCGGCCGGATCACTGGTAAGAAATGTGCTGCATTCGTTGACGCTCACTCTGCCGTCGCGACTAGTGTCAAGCGTCGCGAAGGCGCTGGTGAGAGTACCGGCGTTTATGGTGCTCGCTCCAGTGTACGCGCGGACCTGATCAGTTGCGGCGCCGGTTGAATCCAACGCGAGGAGATCGACCACGGTCTTGGCCCCGCTCACCAGGATGTTGTCGAATGCCCGCTGACGGGCCGCGTCCGAGCCCGGTGTCGCCATGCTAGTTATCGTACCCGTCTGGTCCATCGTCAAAGTCACCGAACCGGTGATGCCGGCGACTTCTGGCTCCGATTCGATTTGATATGCGCCAGTGCCCCCGACCCCCGTTCCATTGAGCATATAGACATAGCCGCCCACTTTACCGCTCGCCAGTCGCGGGTCGAGCGAGCACGAGCCGGGATTTGCAGAGCAGAACTGAAAAAGGTCCGAGATACTGTTGGGATAAGAGCCCATCCGTCTGAAGTACTCGTTCGATGCCGCTATCATCGCCATTAGATTCTGAGTTGCTTTATTGGCGGCGTACCACCGGCAAGCTTTGACACTAAACAAGGCCATTGCGTCTGACGACCCGAATAACGAGTCGGCGGATCGCTGGGTCGCGCAAGACCACATCAATATCGGTTTCGCGCTGGCGCTGGCGGGCGACCTGAGGGGAGCCTTGCGAAGTCATCAGCAAGGGCTGGCGATGTTTGAAGCGTTGTGCCGGAAGAATCCCGACGACTCTCAGACAAGGCTTGGTGTAGCGAGAGGGTACAAATGGCTCGGCGAAACATTCACCAAACTGGGCGACGTGACGGACGCGTTGGAAAGTTTTCATCGGTCGGTGGCGTTCGGCGAGCGAATGTTGATCCAGGATTCGAGCCACGAGACTGCTCGGCGAATCTTGGCGCTCACATACCTCAACATCGGCGACATTTGCGCCCGTCTCGCCAAGCCACTGAAGACACCTGGCGGCCAACGAGCCGAGCGATGGGTCGAGGCGCGAACCGCATACCAGCGCAGTTTGGATTTGCTGCTCGAACTGAGCCGCAAAGGCGTTCTGCCCAGAGAACATGCGGACAAGCCTGACCAGATCACCCGCAAGATTGCAGCGTGCGATGGAGCGCTTGCCAAATCGTCAGAGTAGGGACCGCAAGGACGATGATTATGGTTTACGGTTTATGGCGGTTCTCACACTGCTGTTTGCGGTTCTACACTGCTCTTTGCCGGCTCGGCAACCAGCAACAGGGCCAATAGAGCGATCAGAAACGTACCAGGGATGACTGCTCGGGTGAATGAGTATACGGCTTTGCCGTACCCCGTCAAGGTGCGATCTAAATTGGGGAGGCTTGCTACGCCGGCACGACACCTGGCAGAGAACAAAGGTAAAAGCGAGATCCGGTTGTTCATCAATAACCTCTCTACGATGCTGGCGATCATGTCTGAGAGCATGTCGAAGCAGAAGAGCTCAGGTCTTGCGTGGGACTACTACCGCCCTTATTTTTGCGAGATCGCGAATCGTAAGTTTTTCGAGCCGTTCTGCTATCACATCTCCCAAAGCGCGCAGTCCGAGGAGGTGGAGCGATGGCTGACATTGAACTCGGAGCGTGTGCGCGAGTTCTTAACGTGGTCGAAGAGCTATCAGTGGGCTAAGCGCTAGCAGGTGACGTTTCATAATCGCTCCTCGCCGGCCAAGGAGTTTGCTCGATTTCGGTGAAACCCGCCAGTTTCCCCGACGACAAATGCAGAAATTGACGCAAAGAGTATAGACTACTGGATCATGATCCCGATGGAAGAGCTTGTTGGTGAAGAGTGGGCCGAGTGGTATCGGCTCACACCGCTCGAACGCTGGCGTGAGTCCCAGAAGCTCTGGCAATGTTACCTCTCACTGGGAGGCTCGCTTGATGCGGAACCCGATACTCAGAGTCCTTTCTTCGATCAGAACGCACCAGGTGCGGGCGTTGCTGATGGGCGGCCAGGCGTGCGTGTTCTACGGCGCAGCCGAGTTTAGCCGCGACAACGATCTTGCAATACTATCCAGCTCGGAGAACCTCGCCAGACTCAGCAAAGCCTTGAAGGAATTACAGGCAGATGTTATTGCCGTACCGCCATTCGAACTGAAGTACCTTCGTAAGGGCCACGGGATTCACTTCAGATGCCAGGACCCTGAGGCCGCAGGTATGAGAGTCGACGTGATGACAAAGATGCGCGGCGTTGACTCGTTTGCGAAGCTATGGACCCGACGCACGACGATGTCGATCGAAGACGGCACAACATACGAACTCATGTCTCTTCCTGATCTGGTACAAGCAAAGAAGACGCAATGCGACAAAGATTGGCCAATGCTGCGCCGACTGGTTGAGGTCAACTACTTCGCGAACCGTGAGCACGCGAATGCTCAGCAGATTCGGTTCTGGTCCCTTGAGTTGCGTACGCCGGAGTTGTTGATCGAGTTAGCAGCGAGACAAGGCCGATTACCATCTCAGTTGATTCGTACACGCCCGCTTCTTAAGCTCGCCAGACCCGGAAATGAGCTGATTTTGGCCGAAGCACTTCTTAAGGAAGAACGGTTGGAACGCGAAGCTGATCGGCAATACTGGCTTCCGCTCAGGGCAGAACTCGAGAGTCTCCGCCACGCGCGAGCATCTCGGGCGCCCGGGTGAGGTCGTGTGATTCGCGACCGACCTTCCATGATCCCGGCGCGGCGGCCGTTACCTGATCGGCTCCATTGATCGTCGCTCAGCCGAATCGAGCTCCGTACGAGAAGTACCGGATCGCGGGGGAGCGGAGGTGGCGCGATCAGCTTTTCTCGCCAACCAGTGGTCGCCCAGATGCACCGGCATATCGAAGTACGATCGTCACGCCGTTAGTGCGGCCGCAGCCGTCAAGTCTGGGCGTTGGGCTGCGGCCTGCGCCCGGGCAAATGGTGCCAGACAGCAGATCACAACGCCCAGTGTGAGTCCGATCCCGGCGAGTCTCAGAACGGCATGTCCGACGGGCCTTGAGTTGTGGTCTTCAGGCATAGCGACGTTAGCTCCCCAAAGGACTGCCAGGAACACCCTCTGGTTTCGCCGAGAATCGACGACGCGATTCGCACGACCTGGTTCGATCCGCCTGGCTAGCTGCGTTAGCCGCGTAGATTGCAATTCTCGATGTGCGGCGCATGCGGCTACTAACAGCTTCGTAATGCCGCGCGTCGCACTTTCACCGTGTTCCGTGGAGCCGCCGCAGCTTCTCCATCGGACGTCGCAGCGATCGCTTGCGCCTGCGCAGGTCCGACCACAGGTCGCCCACATCCGCGATGCGGCCGGCCATAGTCCGCAGCGTGAACGTTCGAGGGCCGACCTCGCCGCGTTCTAGCTCCTCCCACGTGCACGGCGCGGACACGGGAGCTCCAGGCCTCGCGCGCACGGCGTAGGTTGCGGCGAACGTCGCGCTGTAGCTGTTGCGTCCGGTGTCGACGAGAATGCGCCCGCCGCGGTCGGCCTTGCTGAATTCCAGAGTGAGATTCCGCGGATCGCTCTTCACAAGAATCGTAGCGACGGCGTATGCAAACCTCGCGACCTCGCCGAAGCCGGCCTTGCTGTCGAGCGGGACGACGATGTGGAAGCCCTTCGATCCCGATGTCTTCACCCAGCTTGGCAGGCCCAGCTCGGCGAGAATATCCCGAACGCCGAGCGCGGCCGCGCGCAGCTTCTCCGGCTCATCTTCAGAAGGGTCGAGGTCGAAGACGCAGATGTCGGGCTCATACAGCTTCGGTGTGCGAGACGTCCACACGTGCGGCGTGATGCAGTTCTGGTTCGCAAGCCAGAGCAGCGATCGCTTGTTGCGAACGATTGGATGGTGCACCGTCCCAGACTTCTTTGGAACCTCGACGCGCTCGAGCCATTCTGGGAAACCCTTCGAAACATCCTTCTGCATGAACCCCTTCTCGCCGATGCCGGACGGGTACCGCTCCATCGTGACCGGACGTCCGCGGATGTGCGGCAGCATCACGGACGCGATCGCCTCGTAGTAAGACGCGAGCTCGCCCTTGGTGATCCCATCGTCGGGGAACAACACCTTGTCAGGATGCGTGATCAAGCCATCTCCCTCAAGACCTCACCTGCCGACTTGTCGGTGCGGACTCCGGTCCGGCGAACCGCTCCTGCGTGAGCGTCGCCGCCATCGGCTCGACCCATTCTGGAAATTAGATCGTCGTGCTCCTTTCGATCAGACTCCGATCTCCACGCGGACACTGGCAGGAAACGCTGCCGCGCATTCGCGCGTGATCTGGGGGCCGGAGATCTCGACCTCGCACAGCCGCGGGAGGCCAGCCAGCGCGGTCACCCCGGCATTGGTGACACCAGGGCAGCCGTAGAACTCGATACGCTCGAGTGATGTTATCCGGCTCAGAATCTCCATGCTGTGGTCGGTTATTTTGGTGTAGCTCGCGAAGTATTTTTTCAGTCTCGACAAGCCGGCGATGTGCTCGGTGGCCAGGTCAGTCGTCTCCTGACAATACATGAGGACCAGGGATTCGAGCTGCTCACACCGACCCACATAACGGAAGCCGTCGTCGGGCACATCCATCGGCATGAGTTCCTTGAGTGCTGAGAAGCGAGGCAACGCGGAGAGTCCTTGGTCGTCGACGTTCTTGCAGCTCACCGCCAACCCGCGCAGCGCCGGGATCGTCGCCAGCGCCGCGAATCCGCGTCCTCCGAGATTGGGGCACTCACGGCCCCAGATGTATTCAATGGTCTGCGAACGGCTCAGTGCCGCAAAGCCGGCGTCGCCCGCCACCGTGCCCTGGGCCATCAGCATGCGGAGCCGGGGCATCGCGGCGATGTGACGCATCGCCTCGTCATTGCAGAGCTTCCCTTCGCATCCCAGGAAACCCAGGTTGGGAAGATCCGCGAGCGGCTTGAGACCCTCGGCTGTGAGAGCAGAGACGTGCCAGAACAGGCTGAGCCCAAACAGTCCGTCAAGCCCCGCGAGGCTGGCGAGCCCTTCGTCGGTGAATGGCCCGTCCACCAGCAGATGGTTGGGTTCGGCATCGGGGCTCATCAGCGAGTATTTGATATCGCCGCCGTGCCACGTTTTGAAGACGGGGAACTGATGAAGCAGCGGGAGCCCGGCGTCGGTGACGCGGCTCCCGGTCTTGAAGCGGCGGAGCTCGCGTTTGCCGGTGAGCGCCTTGATGGCGCCATCGCCGGTCTGCGTGCCCATCAGATCCACGCTCTCCAGGTGATCGCAGAATGACAGATTAGCCACGCCGATATCCGTGATGCCTCGCTGCCAGCACATCTGAAATCTCCTGAGCTCGGGCAGATGGCGCAGGACCTCGAGCCCGCGATCCGTGATCCGGCCGCCGGGGTATTCGCTCAAATCGAGGTCCTGCAATCGCGGCATGCGTGCCAGATGCTTGAGGCCGTCATCAGTGAGCCGCTTCGACCCCCCCAGGTCGAGACGCGTCACGAAATCGAGGCCCGCGATGCGCTCCAGCACGGCGTCGGTCATCTGGCCGTCTGCGTTCAGGGCTGGAATCTGCGTCTCCTTCATCAATCCGATGACCGCGTCGGCGTCCTTCTCGCTCAACCGCCGGCGCAGCCTTATCGTATTGTTCATCCAGTCGATGTCGTAGGGCTCCTGCACCATCGGGCTCCGAGACAGCGCCGCCCGTACCGACGCCACGGTCGATACGATCGCGCCGCGGATTGTCGATGAGGTGGAGCTCGCGCGTGGCGACGCTGCGACGCGTTCCGTGAGCGCTTTCCAACCCTCGACGCCGTGCCAGCGGGCGAGAAGGAGTTGCGCGTCGGCAAGGGAAATATCGACTCTTCGATTTTCGGAGTCCGGCAGCTTCCCCAAGTTCTGCTGCACTCCCGCGCGCAGTTCGTCCCATGTGAACGTGCGCTGGGTTTGTTCCTTGAGGCGCTGCATCGCGCCGGAGTCGCCTGACCGGTAGGCCTCGAGGAGATCCTCCGCGAGTTTCTCGTGTTGCTGCAGGCTCGGGCGAGCTGGCGGTGAGGGTGCGGGCACCGGCGTGGCGGAATCGAGCATGTCAGCGACATCATCGAGGCCGCGTTTGCGGGCGCGATCCGCCGCCATCTCCCCCTCGCTGTTCCTGATGGACGAGTCCGCCCCGTGGTCAAGGAGTAGCCCGGCGATCTCCATCGCGCGAGCCTCATCGTCAGGCAGCCACATGAGCATAGTGCCCCCATCGCTGACGATCTTCGCAAGATCGGGCTCTTCGCTCAGCACTTCCCGCACGCGCTCGACGGCTCCTATCCAAACAAGCTTGAAGACATCTCGACTCACGGGACTCAGAAGCTCGATCGTTCGCTGCTTTTTGCCATACACCGCCCAACCGAGCGGCGTATTCCCGTGCCTTGAGTCCCTGGGGTCGACCTCCGCGCCGCGTTCGAGAAGAAGCGCCACCGCGCGAGAAGCATCGGCGTACGCGGCCTCGTGCAGACCGCGTGTCCCCTGGTCGTCCTCGACGTCGACCGACATCCCGAGCTCGAGCAGGAACGCGACGACGTCGGCGCGGTCGCGCTTTGCTGCCGCGAACATCGTCACCGGGGAAAGCAGGTATTCCGGGTGCTCTTCGAGTAGCGCCTCCGCTTCCCTTCGGTCGAGCCTGAAGCAGGCCGCGGCAAAGGCTTCCACTCCCTCGAAGACGACCACACTCGGCGACGCTCCGTAGCGCACCAGCAGCTCGGCCATCTCCGCTTGGCCCAGGCGCAGCGCATCTTCATGTAGGGACCGCTTCGGCCATCTCGGATCCGGCGGCGGATCCGCGTTGGGACCCGCGCCGTGCGCCAGAAGCCATTCGGCGAGCTCGATATTGTTCTTCCCCACCGCGATTCCGAGCAGATAGCGCGCGCCGCACCCATAGCCACCCATGTCGAGCATCGACCAGTTCGGATCGTCCCAGTCAGCCTGCCGACCCAGCTTCACGGCCTGCGTGTACATCAGCTCCAGGAACCAGAGGACGTCGCCGTGAAAGTGCGTGTTGTAGAGGGTCTGGATGTCGTACGGCTCGGCGCCTCGTTCGAGCAGCAACTGCCAGAGCGCCTCTCGCTGAAGGTGAGGCGGTGCGTCTTCTTCGCCTTCGCCGGCTACACAGGCTAACGCGGTGTAGTGGATGGACTCCGAGCCGCCATAGTAGTACGCGTTCGGGTCCGCGCCTCGGTCGAGCAGGGCGCGCGCGATGGCCACCGCGTTGTCGTTTTTGGTCGGGAGTGAAAGTCGCGTGGAACAGAGATACAGGAGCGGCGGCCATTCTCTTGGCCCGCCTATTGCCGACGTGGCTTCAGGCCGCTCCGCCAGAATGCGCTCGACTTCCTCGAGGTCGCCGCACACGACGGCCGTGTAGATGCTGTCGCGCGCGATTTCAGGATGCCGTCGGAGGAGGCGCTCGGCGGTATGCCGAAGCGATATTCGCATGGAACCGCCGACACGCCAGTCGAGGCTTGCGTTTTTCAGAAACGAGTCGACCAGCTCAGCGTGACTCGTGTCGATGGGTGCGCCTGCGGCGAGCTGGTTCTTGAGATCCGTCCAACCGGTGAGACCGTGTTCCAGCGCGAGCGCGTGTTGTATGTCGCGCAGGCCCGGTTCCGCAGGCGCCGCGGGATAGGAGCGAACCAAGCGAGCACGTGCCTGCTCGTCGTTGGCCCGTAGCGCTTTGAGCCAGCGCTTTGCTTCCTTCTTGAAGTTGTCGAGGCTGCTGTTGGGTGTGAGCTGTCTGCTCATGGAAACCTCCCTCCGATGTACTTGCCCGAAGTCCGCTGAATACAGGCTGGAAGAAGGTTCGGCGATTTCGCTGCGAACCGGATAGGGCGGGAGTACTCTCCCTTGCCGCGGACAAGAGGCG
>JBGPFL010000150.1:0-8399 GCA_041483295.1 Blastocatellia bacterium
ATCCATCTGGCCCCCACAGACCATCCCTTCGGAGTCTTCATAATCATCCGCTAGATTGAAGTGGAACAGCCCGGTCATCCTCGTCCTGAGCACTTCGCGCGCTTCGGCCCAGATGTCTGCTTCGATGCAACCGCCTCCGACGGTGCCGATAAACGAACCATCGTCGAATATCACCATCTTGGCGCCCGTCTGCTGCGGAGTCGATCCTCGTGTGTTTACGACAGTGGCCATTGCTGCCAGAGTGCCTTGCTCGAGACGCCGGCGCATCTCACCGTAGATCTCTCCCGCGCTGAGCGAGTGCCCAGCCAGTAGGTTGCCCTCGTCCATGTCTGACATAGGTGAAAACTCCGAGTCGCATTATAGCCATACCGCGCCTCAACTCGGAAGCGTATACGAGGCTTTGGACAAAGGCGCGAAGGCGGCTTTCAACCATCTGCAGCAATCATATCAATCGCGCTACGGTCTCAGCGAAGGTTGCTCGAACCGGCCTTCCGCAGCGCCAGCTCACTCTGATCTCGCAGTCGCTGAGCCACCGAGTAATCCGGGTCCAGCTCCAGCGCCTGACTGAAAGCCTGAATCGCACGCTCATGACGTCCGAACACCGCAAGATACCGGCCGCGATTCACCAGCATGCTCAGATACACGGGCAATACCTTTATGCTGACGACGTCATCCTTCTCAAATTTGATACTACCGTCGGCTAGCCCTCGGGTGACTAACTTCGGATCCGAAGGCTCCCGAAACTCGCGAGTCGGAACCAGCTCAAACACAAGCCCCTGAGGTACGAACTGATAAGCGGTCTCGAATGCCTTTGTGAGGTCGCGGTAGTTGCCATCGCCCCCGACAACTAACTCCTGCGTTATGTAGACGGGCGCGACCTGAAGCTGCGCCGCGGTGAAAGCCAGAATCATCTCGTTGAACCGCGTATTGATTCGCTGGTTGAGCGTGACATCTCGTTCGTAAATCCCGGGATCGTGTTCCCAGTGCCTGAGGTCTTCCAGAAAGGCATCCACCTTGTCTCGAGTCTTCTCCATGAGTTCTGGATACGCCTGGTTCAAATGGTCGAAATACCACGAGCGCCGAAGCTGATTCAGATCTATGCTGATGACATCGGGACGCCGCTTCTCGATCTCCAGCGTGTACAGCATTGGCGAATACACCTGCCAATCTATGGTCAGCAGCATTCCGCGCGATTCTACAGTGCTAAGGATGTTGTCCACATAGTCGCGCGCTATGAAGTAGCGGCTGCGATTGTTGTAGGGGAGGCTGCTCAGGAGAGAGATTAATGGAACTATCAGCAGAGCCGCGCACGCCAGGCGGCGCCGGGAACTGACGAGACGAGACGAACTGATTGCACCGAACAGCCACTGCGCGCCGAGACCCGCGGCTATGGCCATCGCCATAAAGGTGGGAAGATAGTACGCGTCCTTGTCTTCAGCGATCTCGTAGTTCAAGGCGTAAGGCACGTTGGCAATAACAATGAGTGCCAGAAACCAAAACGTAGATTTGTCATGCCTGAACGCGCTGGCGAGGCCGGCCACGGCCACAATGAGACCTGCCGGAAGCCACCACGAACCGAATTCACGCCCGGCGAGCTTAAGAAACACGCCGAACTGATTCATCATCGTTTCCAGCGACAGCGAGAAAAAGACCTGGTATTGCTTGCCCGTCACGTGCCACCAGAAGCGTTCGAGCGTTCGCGGGTCTCCCCAGTTCATTGGCGGTGACCCGGACGCGGCAATGGGAAGGTATGCGTAGACGCACAAACCGGCAATTGCGGAAAGGGCTGCGTACACCAGCCTCCTGCTCTTGAAGAATCGGAATCCCTCGGTCGAGTAGACGACGGCTGCCAGAGCAGGTAACGTCAACCCGACCGTGACGTGATGTACGCCGAGCGCGAGGCCGAATATCAACGCGGCGACGTAGAGCATGCCGTCTCTACTCGATTCCTTCTGTTCCACCGCCCGCCGGCGCCAGCGAAGCAGAAGCAGGAAGACGATGCCGACCAGCAGCGTGTTCAGGGAATACACCTCTGTGATGGTCGAATAGGACCAGAGCGTTCGAGAGAATGCCAAAAGGAGTCCGGACACGAGCGCGGGCATCAACATCAGCCAGGAGCTTGCGTCGACTGGTTCGCCCTCTCCTGACCCTGACGGCGACCGCTTCGCCCTTCTTTTGTCTCTCTCTCGGGGGGCGCGTCGGCCGGGCGCCCGCAACCGAGCAGTGAGTAGTATCTCAGCCACAAGGAGGGTGACGACGGCGGCGGCGAGCGCCCCGAACACCGCCGACGCCAGGTTCACCCGCATTGCCACGTTGCCGATGGGCAGCCGCGTTGCTGCATTTGCCAGCAGAACATAGAGCGGAAAACCAGGCGGGTGCGCCACACCGAGCGAGCGAGCAGCGACTATCAATTCGCCGCTGTCGACGAGGGTGACCGTCGGCGCAAGCGTCCAACTGTAGAGCGAAAGCGCGCTAGAGAATACGATGGCTGCGTATATTCGTCGGACCCTGGTGCTTTCAGTTGCAACTCCTGATCTTGATTGCATGCCTAAAGAAGCGTTGCTGCGGCCGCAGGCCGGTGGTGCTACCTGACCTTCTTGTACCCCGTAAATCGAACCTTTACGATGACGCGGGCAAACCTGTCTCCAACTCTCACTCCGTCATCTGCCGAGGTGTAGGCCGGGAACCAGCAGTCGGCGTAGTTTTGAAAGTAGGTCTCGAACCTGGGCGTGCGGTGCGCAGTCTGTTCGGGCAGCGCCTCGCCCGCCGCTTTTACAACCTGAAGGTCTTGATCGTCAATCCATACGCGTCCCTTGAGGTAGCGCTCGGGGCTCTTGCCCGGGTCGGGCATCTTTACAGTGGGCCTCACATCGAAGACAAAACAGTTCAGCTCATCGATTCGCTCGCGCCCAACATAGTTGAACTCGTATTGACCGAGGGTATCGGGGGTGAGCATGAACTGATAAACGCGAGTCAGATTGTTAGCTGCATTGGTGCCGATGTGGACCTCTTTAGGGAGCGTCGATTTGTCTTCGAAGACTCTCTCCTGTCTGGTCCCATCGGGGGCGTATGAGATCTGAGAGAAGCGATAGTACTTTCCAGTGATGGTATCGGCCTGGCTCACGGTCTCGATAGTCAACTCCGCGTAGTAGGTGTAACTGCGCAAAGCAACGGCAACTCTCTTGCCGCTCTCTGAAGCGGCCGCCAGTATCTCAGAAGGGTCACGCTTTTGTTGAAGGTCGGCGGAATGAGCCGGCGGCATGATCGCACCTGTGTTCATGAAGGTGAGGACGGCCATGGCAAGGGCCGGAATGGGCGGGACCTTGAATCGCAGGCGATTAACGCTCATCTCCTCGATTGGACTGGTAATCTGATCTTCACTTGGTTTCGCTGTAGCCTGCGCCTTGCATAGGGACGTTAGTCCACCTTTCCACACAACCTATAGGGTTCTCTGAGGCCTTGCTACAAATTCGAACAACCCCAACGACTAAGGCAACGGCTTGCGTTTGGGCTTTTCGGTCTGAGGTTCCGGCGGCTTCTTCTCTTTTTCGTTCTCGGTGGCCTTCTTGTCCTTCTCGTGAGCTTTCACGTCGGCGTCGGTTGCCGGGGCGCCATCGTCGGCCAATCGAATGTTGGTGGTGAACTTCTTATAGTTGGTGAACTTAATAACCATTCGGAGGTGAACGGGGTTACGCTTGAACTGCAGAATATCGTCTCCGTATGTGTAGGTCGGAAACCAGTAGCGCTCGTCGATGTTCTCGCGATAGGTCTCAAAGTGCGGGTACTTGTTAGATTCGGTTTCGGGCACGGCCTGCCCCGCGACCTTTACGATTTGTAGATCGTGGTCGTCAACATAGATGCGGCCCTGAAAGTATCGTTCCCCCTTCCGAAACTCTTTCGGCTTGACCTCAAAGACATACAGGTTCAGCTCGTCGATCTTCTCTTTGCCTACGTAGTCAAGGAGGTACTTTGGAAGATCTTCCGTCGTCAAGGCGAACGGCTGCACTCCGGCCAGGTCCTGCATGTCCTCCTGGGTGAAGGTCACCTGAAGGGTCGAGGGGGGAAAGTAGCTTATCCTCTCAAATCTCTTACTCAGATCGTCATAGACAATGTCAGATGTTCTACGGAACCTGCCGGTCACAGAACCGGCTTCTCCGAGAGTCACTACGTCAACATCCTGTGTGAAGGTGTAGTTATTCCTCGCGATCTTATTCTCGCTCTCAGCGGCCGCGAACTTCGTGATGATGTCCTTGATTGCCGGCTGAACCTGGTTTTTTTCCGACCGACCCTGGTTTGCGAAGCCCGCCGAACAGATAAGAAAGAACGTCAGCGCTGTAGTGACTGATCTGCGATTCATTGCTTGCTCCTGTTAGGTTCATAATACTGGTTCGGCACCTGGGCCACAAGTTATAGCCCACGGGCTGGGATGAAGTTTGAGAGCGCCGCGTTGGATGGGCCACCTTTAAGGGAGGCGGACGCGACCAGGTTGACCGGCTCAGATGAAGGCTGTCACTCATCCGCACTGCCGTTGCTATCCGGTTCCTCGTCGTTACCGGCCCTCGCAACAGCATCCCATAGCTCCAAATACTTGCTCCGTACATAAGGATCGATCTGATCGGCAAACTCAGCGCCAAGCCCGCGCACCTTAATCAACTCCTGCACGTCGGCCAGGTCGCGCAAGCGATGGGGAGCGGTCATACCGGAAGCGAGCTTGAGTTCGACCAACTTCGCAAGAGTAACAACTCGAACGCCCTCAATCTCGGTCGACGCCTCCTCCGGTCGTGGAATGGCCACAGGCTTGGGTTTGCCATCCCCGGGATATTCGCCGCTCATAATGACGTCAATGCTCACTCCGTCGACGGTCGAACGGATCTTCTTTCTAGCTCCGGGGAATTGCGGTACGTACCCAAGGCCGATCAGCTCGCGATGGAAAGTGTCCAGCGCTTCGCTGGTCATCACGAGGTCAATGTCCTCAGTGAATCGCCTGTACCCATGCGCAATCAGGGCGATAGCACCGACAACCATATAGTCGATGCCGTGTTGTTCGAGGTTCTCCACCAGCCGCGCAAGAGTCCGATTTAGCTCCCCCTGCCCCATAAAGAGTCGCAAGCCTTCCTGGTAGATTTCGACGATGGAATTCGCGCGTAAGGACGTCGCGAAGCGGTCTTTGTTGATCTTCATTGCCTCCTGCATTGTACCGCGCGGCAGGAGGGGATTCCAGGAACTTTCAGTTCGACTTTGACCCTTTGACTGTCACGTCGCGCTCCACCGACCCCAGTTGACGCGACCTTGAGTCGCACTCTTTGATTGCAGCGACACCAGACTCTTCGCTTTGTAATCGCCGGCGGCCTTTTATATGATGACTGGCGCAGACGTACCAATGCGGATGAGAGGAGACGTCCCGGCAATTTCAACATGAGGATTCTTATATGTAGCGATGGCTCGAGCCAGGCTGAAACCGCTATCCGCTTCGGCTCGCTGATCGTGACGCCGCTGAAAGCCGAAACGACGCTCCTGGGCATCACCGAAAAGCCTGGTGAGGAAGATGCGATATTCGACTCGCTAAAACGAGGGCTTCAACTGCTCAAGGAGAACGAGGTCCCAGCCGAACTTGTGATCAAGTCAGGGGAGCCGATCGAGGAAATAGTCAAGCGAACTCAAGAGACGAAATATGACCTGGTCGTCATCGGCGCCTTGCGCAAAGGGACGCGCGGGCCATTCCTGATGTCGGCCAAGGCCTACAAGATAATCAAAGCCGTCGAGCCGCCCGTGCTCGTGGTCATCGGCGACCGCAAGGCTCTCAAGCGCGTGCTCATATGCAGCGGCGGCGAGAAGTACATTGACAAAGCGGTGGAGTTCGCGGGCAGAATCGCGGGCGCGGCCCGTGCGACTGTAACCCTGTTTCACGTGCTGAATGAGCCGGCCGCGCTCGCCGACTTGATCAGAATAGAAGAGGACGTGAATCTTCTGCTGCACTCGAGCTCGGAGCTTGGAGAGAACCTGCGCCGCGACAAAGAGGTCCTCGAGCGATTGGGAGTGGACAATGAAGTGCGGTTGCGGCATGGGCTGGTGATCAGCGAGATCTTCAAAGAGGTGCGGCGGGGTGATTACGACCTGGTGGTGACCGGCTCCTCGCCGATAGGAGGTTCACTGCGGACCTACATTATGGGCAACATAACCCGCGAGATCGTGAATAGAGCCGAGTGCCCCGTGCTGGTCGTTCGAGGAGAGGAAGAGCCGGCTGGAATAGGGCGTAGCTTGAAGGGGTTCTTTTCGGACATCACCCAGGCTTTCGGGTCTTCAAAGGAAGAGGAGGGCTAGTTTGCTTACAGCGCAAAGTGTGTGAGACCTGGCAGGACACGCCTCGTCGTCCACTGTCAGGCCTGGACGCTCATGATACTTTCCTGTCTCCTGGGGACGCTGATCCGCCCCTCGTCCGGTCCAAAGGCAACCGCCCGCGGGCGGAAGTGTCGGTAGCGAAACTCCCGAACCTGCGTGCGCGTGAGGGGTGACGAAGCTTATCGAGCGCCTTCGCTTCGATCTGCCGCACGCGTTCGCGAGTAACGTCGAAGTATCTTCCAACCTCTTCAAGGGTGTATTCGCGTCCATCCGGGCAGAGTCCGAAGCGCATCTTGATCACCTTCTCCTCTCTCGGTGTGAGGTGCTTCAGCGCCTCTTCGGTGATCTCGCCGAGAGTCGAACTTATCATTGCATCTGCGAAGTCGACGATGCTCGGGTCTTCGATGAAGTCGCCCAATCGCACCTCCTCATCCTCGCTGATTGGCGTCTCGAATGAGATCGGTTCCGCAACTACCTCGAGCACTTTGCGAACCTTTGCCTCAGGAACCTCCATCCGCCGAGCAATCTCTTCCGAAGTCGGCTCGCGTCCCATTTCGCGCTCCAGGGCGCGGGTAGCGTGAAACTGCCTGTTGATTGTTTCGATCATGTGGACCGGGATGCGGATGGTGCGGGCCTGATCCATGATGGCGCGAGTGATCGACTGGCGAATCCACCAGGTGCCATAGGTTGAGAATTTGCATCCCAGGCGCCAATCGAACTTCTCGACCGCCTTCATCAGGCCGAGATTGCCTTCCTGGATGAGGTCTAGAAACTGAAGCCCTCGATTCAGGTACTTTTTTGCCATTGAGACGACCAGGCGAAGGTTGGCCTCGATCATTTCTCTCCTGCCCTGTTCCACTTCGGCCTCTCCGAGGATCAAGTTGCGGAAGATTCCTTCAAACTCAATGGACGAAATATTCCATCGCCGCTCCAGCGCCGTCAGGGTCCCCCGGGCGGCGCGAAGAGATCTCTTGAGATCGCGCTCCTTGTCGCTACGCCGATTGCTCTCGATTGCCCGCGTCGCCTTGTTAACATCATCTCGGGCAGATCGAACGAGGATGGCCAGGTCACGGAACACTTCCACGACGCGGCCGCGCTGTTCAGCGTTTAGTTGGATGGCGCGCGCCTGGCGACTCAACTGGATCCTTGCCCTGGCAAGTTTGCGGCGCAGCCGCGGAAGCGACTTCGACCGGCGCGGCTCGGCCAGGACCCGGAGGTGCAGCCTCACCGCACGCGCGTAGCTCCTCTTGATTCCGGCTACGCACTCGAGGATGGAGGTTAGACTCTTTTCAATTCGCTGTTCGGTGATATCTGCGGTCTCGGTCAGACTTATCACCTCGCGAATGTGGAGATCGCGGGCCCGGAGCCTTCCGCCGATCTCGATCAGTTCTTCTATAAAAGCGGGCGAGCGAGATATGGCCTTCAAGATTTCGCGGCGGCCTCGCTCGATGCGGCGCGCGATGACTACCTCTTGCTCTCGTGTCAGCATCGGGACCGACGCCATTTCACGGAGGTAAAGACGCAGTGGGTCGGCCAACGACACGAGATCGCCGGGTGACATGTCTGCTTCGACTTCGTCATCAGGTTCGATGGCTGCGCCGTCGAGTCGCCCATCGAACTCTGCCGGCTCAATCACGGGCTCGTGTGAGTGGAGGACCGAAATGCCGGACGCCGGCGGGTCCAAAGAATTGGAGGCTGTCGCTTTCTCTTTCACCATTACAGCGGTTGCTTCGTTAGTCATCTCTCTAGCTCCGCGTGGCTGCATTTTTGGAGGTCTGATCGAAAACCGATGTCGCGATTCGGTCAGAACGTTGCTTTAACCACGCGTGTCGGAGGTGCAAAGATCATTCCCCGACGCGGGGTAATGAAACAGCCGCAACTGCCGCGCTTAGCCGCGGAACCGGCAGAGGTGGGGAGTTTTGTATGGGGAGAACTGGGACGGTGGGGCAAGATGCCGCAGAAAGCAGTGGTCGGTGGTCAGTGCCCGGTGGTCAGTGGTCAGTGGTCGGTAGCCTATGGCCCTATTCTCCTCTGCCTTTTACAGCCTACTGACCACTGAC